>DMXI01000179.1 GCA_003483885.1 Microscillaceae bacterium | reverse complement strand
TTATTAAATATCTTTGCCTATAGTAATTCAAAACGGAGGCCAATTTTGAAATTCGATAAAAACAAACCTATAACACACTGAATATCAGCAGTATATTTTTATATTTTTTTAGAGAGCCGAAATATTCCCCGAATAAAACCAGGCAAAAATAGACGATATATCGTAACACAAACGATTATTCGTTACCAAAAAAAGACTCGATAAATTTGAGAAAAACCTGGGAAGTCATGTCACTACTTTTTTAAAGCAATGCTCCCCTTTTCACAATTTCATGAACAGTTTGCCTACGATATGATCCCGAGGTACCAGTCCCCAATAACGGGAATCTCTGGCTTGGTGGCGGTTGTCGCCCATCATAAAGTAATAGTTTTGGGTAAAAGTATAGGTCTTGATTACTTGTCCAGCAATGCGTAATTCATCATCATTGATTTGCACCGATGCGTGCCCTTCGTGTTTTTTGATAAGATCGCCATACAAAATCAGGTTTTTGGCAGTAACAGGAAGCTGCATTCCTTTTTTAGGTATTTGTAATGGCCCAAAATGATCGACATTCCAGGGAAAAGCAGGATGATTAGGGTATCCTTTAAAAATTTTATTTTCTGGCGAGTAGGTGATTTTCTTTACCTCGGTGATATAGTTCTTAATCTTCTCATTTTGTTTAAGCTTTTCTACAGCAGCAGGTGAAGCAAAAATACGCATCGTTTTTTTATCAGGCGATAACGTATAATCTTCTCGCTTGCGGAAACCTTGCGCGGCCAAAAATACATCGGTGATAGGAGTACCATTGAAAAGAATTTGGTATTCGTGTCGTACCTGCTCGGGTGAGGTTTGCCTACGCCCATTGACTGTTACTTCTCCATTGGTAATCTTTATTTGTTCGCCAGGAGCCGCCACACATCGGGAAATAAACATGGTTTTGGCATCAATGGAAGAATGACTAGAGTCGGCTGGCCAGCGAAAAACGGTAATATCTCCTCTATCGATGGTGGGAAAAAACACATACCCAATGATGCGCGAATTTACGGGTAAAGTACCTTTCATTGAGGTAGTGGGAATCACAAATTGACGCAAAGTTAGCGCCGCAAAACCTACCGATAAAACCACTAATCCGATAATCGCATATAAGAAGAAACGTTTCATACGATAATTTTACAAAATAAGCGGCTAATCTTCAAAACTAATGTTCTTTTGGATGGCTCGGCGAAACTTCTCGGGGCGATGAATATAGGTAAACTTACTGGCTGCCCCTCCCGATCCAGTGATTTCGACATGTCCAAAGTCCATAATACGAGCCACCAGCGTTTGATCTACCTCTACGGCCTCTATCTGGGCCAAAATCATGGAGGTGGTTTTGCGCCCCAGTACTCCTTCTTGTACAAATACCCGCTGATTGGTCACTACATACTCAGAAGTACGATGATGGATATACTCTTTCAAAAAACTAATGACGCCAATACCAGTCGTAATGTACCCCAGGTACAAAAGGTATTCGGCAAAAGTCCCCAAGTCGAGTTTTCTTTGCAGTGCTATCCAAATAAGTGCTATCCCGAACAAGATAACCAATACGGGAGAAATAAAATAAAGCCAATGGGGATGGGTACGGTAGATCACCCTTTCGTTGGCCAACAGGTTATTTTTGATGCCCATGTGTTTTGTGTAAAATTAGTAACGTAAGCCGTTGGTTTTCAATGGAAAGCAAATATACCAAAAAAGACTATAGCAAAAAAAGAGATGGCAATTATGTATAATTGCCATCTCTTCGAGTAGTTTTATTAAAGTCAGTTTTTAAGATTTGGTGAAATAGTAGTTTCGGTGCTTTATACTTGGGTTTTATAAAGGTCACCCACTTATCTGTTTTTTTTTTCAAAAAAAATTTAATTCTCCATTTATAAAGTTTAAATCCATAATTTATAGCGAACAAATAATCCTTGTCTTATGTTTTTCCGTTAGATTGAGCATAATCAAGAACTGTTTTCAAAGTACAGCAACCCTTCATGTTCCTTTATTGTATTGATAAAGGGATCGTTTACTGCTGCCCCATTCAACTCTGAATTTGTATACATATGCTGCGGCTCAAAGTTTTTACTTTTTTTCTACTCCTCTTTACTTCCTCGGCTATCGCCCAAAAACAAGGCAATATTTGGTATTTTGGTTATGCTGCCGGAATGGATTTTAACCAAACACCTCCTAAGGCACTTACCAATGGCCAACTCGTCACCGATGAAGGCTGTGCTACTATTTGCGATGAGAACGGAAACCTTCTGTTTTACACCGATGGTATCTCAGTATGGAATCGTTTTCATAATAAAATGCCTAATGGTACCCAGTTATTTGGTGATCCCTCGGCTACTCAGTCCGCAGTGATTGTACCCTACCCTGGCAAAAGCAATTTATTTTACATATTCACTGTAGATAATAACCTGGGAGTCAATGGGTTTGCTTATTCATTGGTAGATTTAACCCAAGACGGAAACAAAGGCGATGTAATCCAAAAAAACATTCCTATGTTTACTCCTACTACCGAAAAAATCACCGCAGTGCAGCACCAAAACGGCACCGATGTGTGGGTGATTGCCAAACCCTGGAACAACAACGAGTTTCATACCTATAAAGTAACGACCCAAGGTCTAAACCCTACTCCAATCATTAGTTATTCGGGCCTCATTCATAGTGGTTTTACCTTCAATACCCATGGTTATCTTAAGGCATCGGCTATGGGTAACAAACTGGCCGTAGCCATTGGTACCGATGGCATTTGTCAATTATTTGATTTCAATAATGAAACTGGTATTGTTTCTAACCCTATCACCCTTGATAACCTTTTTTATGCGTACGGTGTAGAATTTTCGCCCGATGGTAGCAAGTTGTATATCAGTCGCCGATACTATACCGATATTTATCAATATGACATTAGTAGTAACAACGAAACAATCGTCAAAAACTCGCTTTCGGTCATTCCAACCAATTTCAACATTGGTGCCCTACAGCTAGGCCCCGATGGAAAAATATATTGCTCGAAATATGGTTATGCGCTAGATGTCATCAATAACCCAGATGGTAAAGGAGGAGCTGCATTGTACCAACAAGATGGAGCTGATTTATCAGGAAGGGTAGGTTCCCTGGGTTTGCCTACTTTTGTTCAAAGCTTTTTCAACACCATTGCCTTTAACTTTAGTAATAATTGTAAAGGACAAACCACTACATTTAGCCTCATAGATGATACCGATGTGCTGGAAACCCTTTGGGATTTTGGTGATCCAGCTTCGGGAGGAGCCAACGTATCGACTAATCGCAACCCTAGTCATCTTTATCAAGCTGCAGGTACATATATTGTAAAACTCACCATTACTTATACCGATGGAACCCAACGTAACTTTGAGCGATTTGTAGTCATTGCTACTGGTCCTCCGGTAGTAGACCTTGGCCCAGACCAAACCTTATGTGGCGAAACCATATTACTGGATGCTACTGATTCCAGTGCCATTAGTTACGAGTGGTTTAACGGGTCTACCGAACCTATCTTTAGCACCGACACCGCAGGGATTTACTGGGTAGATGTGACCAATAGCTGTGGTACTACCCGAGATACCATTGTATTGAACAACCCCTCGTTTAAACCTGATTTAGGTCCTGATAGAGTAGTTTGCCTGGGAGATACCGTATTGCTCAATGCGTACATACCTGGGGCTACTTATCGCTGGCAAGATGGTTCTACCGACTCGGTATTTATTGTGGCACAAGAAGGTATATATACGGTAGAAGTAACCCGAGATGGATGTACCCAAAGCGATCAAATCAGGGTAGATGCCATCGAAATTTCTTTACCTACCTCTAACCTGGTGTTGTGCAACGGGCAATCAATCACTTTGAATGTGGATCAAAACATTCCGAATGTCAACTTTACCTACACTTGGCGCAAAGTCACCGATGCCGCTACTGGTGCTACTGTAGTAGTCAGTACCGACTCTATTTATACCATTAATTCTTCGGGAGAATACACCGTACGAGTTGCAGGAGGAGGTTGTTCGGCTACGGGAAGCATCAACGTAGGTGTCAGCACTGCTCCACCACCTGTAGTAGATTTAGGCAACGATACCACCCTTTGTTTTGGTTCTACCTTAAGATTAGACGCTACAATCTCAGGAGTAAGTGCCCGTTATGTATGGCAAAACGGCTCCCAAAGCCCTACTTTTACTGTAACCGACGGCGGAGTGTATTGGGTAGATGTAACCGTAGGGGCTTGTACTACTCGAGATTATATTGTAGTAACAATGGTCTCTCCGCTTCCGCTTAACCTGGGACCTGACCAGACACCCATTTGTGATCCTGTCAATGGTTTACCGTTGGTAGCTCATCATCCCAATGCGGTATCTTACCTGTGGAGCGATGGCTCTACCAATGACACCCTCATTGTAAAACAACCAGGTACCTACTGGGCTACCATTACTTCTGCTAATGGCTGTGTTAGTAGCGATACCATCACAGTTACTGACCAAATTATTGCGATCACTCCTTTTGATTTAGGCCCGGATACGACCTTTTGTAGTGGCGAAAGTTACACTTTGACTACTGGCAACCCCAATGTACGCCACCTATGGCAAAATGGCTCTGGTGCTACCAGTCTTACAGTAACCAATTCTGGAAAATATTGGGTACGTATCACCAACGGTTGCGAAGTACTATCAGATACTATCAATATTATTTTTACCCAAACCCCCACTGTAGATTTCGGCGAGGATAAAACTTTCTGTGCTGGCGATCCAGTTACACTGAATGCCTACCAGGAAGGAGCCACCTATCTATGGCAAGATGGCTCCACCAACTCATCATTGGTAGTCAATGTAGCAGGTACTTATGCGGTAAAAGTTAGTAGAGGCAAATGCGAAGTGACTGACACCGTAAAAATTGATTTTGCTATTCCACCCGTAACCAACCTGGGCAAAGATACCGTGTTGTGCGATGGACAAACTTTGTTTTTGGATGTGAGCACTCCTGGTGCTACTTATTTATGGCAAGACAGCACTACCACCCCCTATTACAATGTGACAAAAAGCGGTACTTATGCCGTAGAGGTATCTATTGGTGATTGTAAAAAAAGTGATACGGTAGTGGTTTCGTACCCCAATGCAAACTTTAACCTACCAGACAGCACTACGATTTGTAATAGTAGCACTTATACCCTGGATGTCACCAATTCTAACCCTAGTGCTACCTATCTGTGGCAAGATGGCTCTACCAACCCTACTTTTACAGTAAATACACCAGGCTGGTACTGGGTACAAATCAACCTTGCCCATTGTGTAGCCACCGATTCGGTCTACCTTGACTTTGTCACCCCACCGGTGGTCAATCTGGGAGCTGATACCGTAATTTGTAATGGCAATCCACTATTGCTGGATGCCTTCAATCCTGGGGCTACTTATCAATGGTCTGATGGCTCCACTAACCCTACCCTTACAGCTACCGCATCGGGTACTTACTGGGTTACTGTTTCTAAGGGGCTATGTCAGGTAACTGATACCATCGATGTTACTATTTTTGATGTGGACTTTGGCTTACCCCGCGATGTTGTGCTATGTAGAAACGACGCGCTTTTTCTGGATGTATTCATTCTGGGAGCTACTTACGAGTGGAATACGCCCACCGACCGTACTGATTTAGATAAATACAAGCCTTTTAAAAATATTACCGAAGCAGGCACTTATTGGGTCACTGTCACCTTGGGCGATTGCCAAAAAACCGATACCATCACCGTGGCTTATACCGACCCTCCTACCATCAACTTCCCTACCGATAGTTTAACCCTTTGTCAGGGAGATTCGTTGGTGCTCAATGCCTTCAATAAATCAGGTACTTATTTATGGCAAGATGGTTCTACTGACTTTCAGTATGTAGCCAAGACTGAAGGCTGGTACAAGGTAATTGTATCCATAGGACAATGTGTACGCTCCGATTCTATTTATATCAATATTCTGGACCGAGTGTTCAGCTTTGATCAAGATACCCTACGTCCTTGTCAAGGTTCGGTGCAAATACTCAACGCCTACAATGTAGGAGGTACTTATTTATGGGATGATGGCTCTACCCAACCCTTTAAACTCGTGACCCAAAACGGCTGGTATAAAGTAACGGTGAGTTTCCAAAATTGCGCCCTTACCGATTCCGTTTTTGTGGAATTTACCAATCCTCCAGTAGTCAACTTAGGAGCTGATCGTATTCTGTGCAGAGACGAAACCATTACCCTGGATGCCACTACCTCTGACGCTACCTATGAATGGCAAGATGGCTCTACCAATCCAACTTTTACCATTACCCGATCAGGAAAATATTGGGTGGCAGTACGTCGAGGTGATTGTATCATCAGCGATACTATCAATGTAGAATATCGTTTAGTGGATTTTGACCTGGGGCCCAATCGGGTACTTTGCGATGGTGCGGTTGAATTTATCGATGCTTATCGTGTAGGTGCAACTTACCGCTGGCAAGATGGCTCCGAAAAGCCCTTCTTCTTTGCCGACAAGGTAGGTACTTATTGGGTAGATGTGACCTTTGGCAACTGCTTGGTGCGAGATTCCATCCAGATTTTGCCACCTATTGTCAATTTTGGCGCAGCCGATACCACCATTTGTGCCGGCTCTACACTGGTATTGGATGCCACCCTCCCTGGCGCACTCAATTATGTATGGAATGATGGTAGTCAAAACCCAACCCTGAACGTGACCACGGCTGGAACTTACTCCGTGACAGTACAGCTCAATAATTGCCAAGCCACGGGGTCTATCAATGTACAAATAGCTCCTTTGCCTGATGCCAGTTTGGGTAGTAAAAACGATACCACACTTTGCACGGGTGGATCAGTCGTTTTGCAACCTCAAGCAGCCAGAGATGGCATTACGGCTTCTTATTTGTGGAGCGATGGCAGCACCGACGCAGTCTTATCGGTAAGTAATCCAGGAGAATATTGGGTACAAGTAACTCAAGGATTTTGCATTGCTCGTGATACCATTCGGGTATTGCGTGCCAATTGTAACTTATTCATTCCTAACATTATCACCCCCAATGGCGATGGCAAAAATGACGTGTTCAAGATTCCAGGGCTAGACCCTACCGGATGGAGGTTGGTGATTAGTAATCGTTTGGGGAATGTCATTTACCGTAGTAGCGACTACCAAAATGATTGGGGAGGAGGCAACGCCCCTGCTGGATTGTACTATTACTCGCTTCGCTACAAAGATACCAATGTGGGGTATAAGGGCTGGCTAAAAGTTTTGAAGTAGCATAATTGTTTTATTGTTCCGCCTTCGGCTGATGGTTACATTGCTCTATTACTCTGCGATGCATTGTAAAACAATTTTAGCGCATAGCAATCAACATTTTCTCCCGAATATTCCTTAAATTTCTCCCCTAAAATTATGTAAGGGGTTGTCTAGACCTGACAGGTTTTAGAAACCCCCGCCTTGCGGGATTGTAAACTGTCAGGTCTAAAAATGAGACAACCTCTTATCTCACAAATCAACCTACAATCAATGAAACGCTTATTTATTTACAGCTTATTGCTGATGCTATTTGTACAATGTGGTGGAAGTGGAAGAGAACAAAATCGCCAATATGAAGAAGCATTGGACAAAGGCAATACCTACTGGGCACAAAACAAGTACAAAGAGGCCAAAACTTACTACACTCAAGCCCTTAAGCTACGCCCCAACGATGTGTATGTCAAAAATAGATTAACTGCTATAGACTCACTCCTTGCTCAGCAAACCACCAAGAAACAAGCGCCTGTAAAAAAATTACTTCCTCCTAAAGAATATGCCTTTGAGGATTCTTTTGTAGAAGGTTTTGCTCGGGTAAAAAATGGCAAGAAATGGGGATACATAGACCGCAATAAACAAGAAATTGTAGAACTTAAGTACGACGAAGCTTCCCACTTTAGCGGTGGCCTTGCCAGAATCAGGCTTAAAGATAAGTTTGGCTTTATAGACACTACCGGAAAAGAGGTGGTAAAACCTAAAGACTACGAAAAAGCCGGAAAGTTTGGAGAAGAAGGACTGGCCTTTGTCATGAAAGAAAACAAAGAGGGAGAAAGCAAATATGGCTATGTAGACACTACTGGTAAAGAAGCTATAGAACTTAAGTATGATTGGGCAGGTAATTTTTCAGAAGCCCGGGCTAAAGTTTCGATAGGTAACAAGTTTGGATTTATAGACCCTAAGGGCAAAGAAGTAATTGCTTTGGAATACGATGGGGTACGCAATTTTAAGAATGAAGTAGCCGCAGTTTGGAAAAACCGAAAGTGGGGATTTGTAGATGACCAAGGCAAAGAAGTAATTCCTTTTAAATATGACCGGGTGGAGGATTTTCGAACCAAAAAATACAAAGATAAATATGGCAACAAAAAGGAGGACATCCTGGCGCTGGTAGTACTGGACGGCAAAACTTTTTTTATCAACAAAAAGGATAAATGTGTGGTAGATTGTGATTAATCATGAATTACTACTTTTTGTGTGTAAAAACGTACTACTAGATATTTTCGTTTGTGGAGACACAAACGAAGGCGACCACACCGTTGGCCAACTTTAGCCAAAATGTCTAGTAGTATGGCGTAAAAAGTTTAGCTTTGTAAATACATAAAAAAAGAAAGTAACTTGAACAAACTGTTGAAAATATCTCTATGGTCACTCCTTTTTGGAGGGTGTTTATGGGCACTATCTGCCAAAGCCCAACAAACGCAGGATGATTGGGACTTTAGCGAAGTAAAACAGCGACAGTTTGATCAGGCTAAAATAGAAAAATACAAAAAAGATAAACGTTTTCAATACCAACAAACGCCACGCCCCACTCAACCTTCCATTTGGTTTCGGATTAGTGAATGGCTTTGGCGAAACATTGCCGATCCTTTGAGCAATCCTGGCAAACACCCGGTGCGAAGTACAATCTACTATCTCATTGTTGCCGGAATTTTAATTTATGCGATCTTAAAATTAATCAATGCCGATTTATCTTTCTCAAGAAGTAAAAAATCCCAAAGTCAGGTCACATTTGCAGAGATAGAAGAAAACATCCACGAAATGGATTTTGATCAATTGATTGCAGAGGCTAAATCCAAACAAAATTACCGAAGGGCTGTGCGGCTTTTATACCTGCAAATTCTGAAAAAGCTTACTGATAAAGCCCTCATTAATTGGCAAATAGACAAGACCAACCACGACTACGAGCGAGAACTGGCGTACACTTCTTTACACCAAAGTTTTCAGGCAGTTACACTACGCTTTGAGTATGTCTGCTACGGAGATTTTCACATAAATCGTGAAACATATGATAGTACAGAGCCTATTTTTCTGGAATTTGGCGCCAAGCTGGCCCAACTCAAATCTAAGTCCACCAATGTCCTGTCCTAATCTATGAATAAGCAAAACACGATATTTATTGCCATGATCGCTACCATTGTAGTGCTATTGCTGTGGGCCGAACAAGCCAAGCCTAAGCGAATCAATTGGCAACCCTCTTATTCTTCCAGTGATAAGGCTCCTTATGGTCATTATATTTTGCGTGAAGAGCTTAGGCAGTTGTTTCCTGCAGAAAAGATAGAAACCCAGCAACGTACTATTTATGAAGCCCTCAAACGCAACTACACTACCCGCAAACATTTCGAGGAAGGGGATTTCAATTATGTGTTTATCAATCGGGTGTTTGCTCCCAGTGAAACCGACTTTGATGTTTTGATGGAATTTGTCGAGAATGGAGGGCAGGTGTTTATTGCGGCCCAACTGTTTGAACGGCAAGTGGCTGAAAAGCTAGGCATCAAAACCAGTTACTTTTTCATCAATGCCCAAGACACAGTTACGTTGCGTATGGTCAATCCTCGTTTGGGCAAAAAAGCCTATGGTTTTAAACGTGGCACTATTAGTGAATATTTTCAAAAGTACAATAGTCTGAATACCAGTGTATTGGCCGTCAATAACGAAGATAACCCCGTCCTACTCAAAGCCACTCACGGCAAAGGTAATTTTATTTTAAGCAGTACTCCATTGGCATTTAGTAACTACCACATGGTGCTACGAGACAATTCGGAGTATGCGTCTAAGGTATTCTCTTATTTGCCGGTGCAAATGGTGTATTGGGATGAATATTATAAAGATGGGCGGATTCAAAGCACCAATAAGTTTCGTTTTATTATGAGCCGGGAATCATTGCGTTGGGCTTTGTGGCTGACCATTATTACCCTCATTATTTTCATTATTTTTGAAGGAAGACGCACTCAACGAATTATTCCTATCATCAAACCACTGCCCAATACTACACTCGAGTTTACCCAAACCGTAGGCAAGCTGTATTATCAGCGTAAGGACCATAAAAATATTGCGGAAAAACGTATTACCCATTTTTTGGAATACATTCGCACCCATATGTATGTGTCTACCAATCAGTTTGACGAAGCGTTTATCGATAAAATCGTCAGCAAGACCAACCAATCAGAAAAGCAAGTCAAACAACTTTTCGAGTTGATCACCAGGGTACAAAATCAAACCAATATTACGGATACTGAGCTACTTTACCTCAGTACTCATATAGATCAAATGAAAGCAGCCTACGAAGGTAAGCCCATCAATACGGAGGCCTTTTTCAAAGTACAACGTCGTTTTAATATTCATTTGATATTTGGTATATTTTGGATTCTGATGGGGTCGGTAGCCGCACTTTCTTATGCTATGGTATCCAACGACGAGTTCATTATTTTCTTCTTGTTGTTTATAGTCTATGGCATCTATAGAACCGTAATAGGGATCAATCAACGTTTACAACGCAACCACTACAAAGTGACCTTAGGCGGAGAAACAACGCCCCAAAATACATAACCGATTCACTATTTATCGAATCTATACCCAACATATTGTTCAAAGAAAAGCCAGGACACTGGAATGGTTTTGAGCTCATAGATTTGCAAGCCCTGCTGCATCAATCAACGGTGAAGTTAGACCATGACCCCCACAAGCCTCATCGGCTGAGCTTTTTTGCTATTATCATCATTCAGGCTGGTGAAGTAACCCACGAGTTAGATTTCCAAAAATACCAGCTCAAAGCAGGCGATTGTTTGCTCGTATCGAGAGGCCAAATTCACGCATTCGACGAATCGGCCCATTATCAAGGCCATATGGCAGTTTTCACCGAAGCATTTTTATTGCACTATATTGCCCCCGCTACTTTACAGAAAATATCTCGCTTGTATAACTATCACCTCAATTTATCGCAATGCCATTGCCCTCAAGAAAACACCCAGTTTTTAGAAAACATCCAAGATGCGAAAGCCTCTCCTACCTCATTTGCCGGGTCTGATATTTTAGCAGCCTACCTCACCATCTATTTACTCAAACTAGAGCAAATCAAACATTTAAATGTCACTACTCGGTCGTTTGACCGCAAATACGAGATCTTTGATGCTTTTAAACAAAAGGTAGAACAAGATTATCCCAATAGTCGCAACGCCAAGGATTACGCCCAACGATTGGCGGTTTCCTACAAATATTTAAATGAGGCCTGCAAAGCGTTTACCAACAAAACCGCTAAAAACTTTATCGACGATTTTGTAGTACTCGAAGCCAAGCGCTACCTCTCTTCGTCGGCTTTATCTATCAAAGAAATCAGCTTTCAGTGTGGCTTCGATGAACCTACCAACTTCCAAAAATATTTTAAAAAGTACACTGGAAACACCCCTGCGCAGTTTCGGCAGATTTACGCTTGAGAGTTTTTAGTCGACGGTCGATAGTCCACGGTCCACAGTTTTTTGGTTCGTAGTTGGGAGTGGGTAGTTCGTAGTTTCTATTCGATGGTCAATGGTCCAATGCTGTTTCCTTAACAAGAATCGAGTCCATATTGCGAGTATCGTTTTCCCCTTTGGGACACCAACATTTGGGAAATGTTGGGTGAGCTTGCGGGATGAAAGGGGGATTTCGTAGATTAACGCCACAAACTTAAACCCTTATGGAAACAGCATTGGTCGATGGTCCACAGTCAAATGCTGTTTCCTTAACGAGTGCTTGACATCGGGATGACAAACTCGATGCACTCGTTGGCTAGAAACCCTTAAAAAAACGGCATTGGTCCACAGTCCATAGTTTTGCGATGCATTGCGGAATAATTCATAATTCACCAATTCATAACTCATAATTAATTATAGGCAATAAAAAAATTACCCCTTGTCACATAAAGTGGATTCAGTCGTCTCCTCCAAAGAACAAATAATAATAACTAAAATCTATTGATAATGATTAAGAATTTATTCGTGGTGGCTTTATTTTTTATGATACTATCGGGTTGCCAAACAAACCAAAAAGATAATATTGAAATAGCAAAGAAAACTAAAGTAACTGAAAAACTAACCATTGGAAACAAATACACTATAAAGTCAACCATTTTAAACGAAGAAAGACCCATCATAATATCCTTACCAAAAAACTATGATACGTCTCAGGCAAAGTACCCTGTGTTGTATTTGACGGATGGACTACAAAATATATGGCACGTGGTGGGAACATTAGAAGTATTGACCAGAACAGGTAGTGTGCCACCAATGATTGTAGTGGGTATTGAAAGCACCAATCGAATGAGGGATTTTACACTAACTGCTAGTAAAAACAACCCAGGAAGTGGAGGGGGAGAAAAATTCTTGGCATTCATTGAAAAAGAATTGATTCCTTATGTAGAATCTAATTACAGGACAAACCCTTATCGGATTTTAGAAGGCCACTCTTTGGGAGGGTTATTTACAGTGTCATCTTTTATGAAAAAACCTGATTTGTTTAATAGCTATATTGTGATGAGCCCCTCATTATGGTGGAATGGAGAGGAGCTTACTAAAAAAGCCTCAAAGTTTTTCGAAACACATACTGATTTAGATCATTCATTGTTTTTTGGCATCGGAACTTATGAATCAGGCGCAGATTATGGTATGAGGAAAGAACTTAAAAATTTTGTGGATGTAATTGACAAAAAACAACTTAAAAATTTAAAATCTGTACGTAAAGAGCTCGAAGGAGAAGGGCATATGTCTTCGGTTTTATTATCAAACTATTATGGGTTAAAATTTATTTTTTCAGATATGGCTTTACCTAAAAGTCTTTATAAAAATTATACAGATGAAAAATTTCGAAAACACGAGAACTATCTGATGACTAAATATGGTGAATCGGCAAAACAATCGGCTGAGTCTTATGTAAATTTAGCCGCTATCTTAATACAGCAAAAAAAGTATTCAGAAGCAATTACCGTAATTAAAAGAAGCGTATCTGCTTATTCTTTCGATGTAGGTCTAATGAACTTCTTAGCCAATACCTATGAAAAGAATGGTGATGTTGACTCAGCCATAGCCACTTATAAAAAGGCCATCAAGACTTCTAAAGAAAACAATTACAACCGGGAAAAAGAGTTTGAAAATCAGATTAAACGGCTTTTGAAAAAATAATTGGCTGCAACAAGGTCTTTTCATTAAACTGAGTGAGGTAATTTTTTTTAAAGTAGTAACAGGGTTAAGCCCATAGTTTTTGGTTCGTAGCTTTTAGTCCACAGTCCATAGTTCACTGCTGTTTCCTTAACGAGTGCTTGTCATCCCGAGTCCTAATATTTTGTTCAAA
>DMXI01000180.1 GCA_003483885.1 Microscillaceae bacterium | reverse complement strand
TAATTCTATTGCTTGCTTTTAAAGAAAAATTAATTAAACTTTTTTGATGAAAGGTCTCTGGGTGGCTCAGAGACCTTATTTTTTTGTGTTTTTTGCTGCTCTATTTACCGCTATTACGGTCTCAATAAAATCAATCATTGCCTTTTTTGTATTGTCGGGCATCTTCTGTTGCTTATTATCTTTGAGCAAAAACTTGTAAGTTCTCACTCCAAGCTGACCATAGTCAGCCTTCAAGATCATTGCGTTTTTTGTAAGCTTCATCTTTACCAATTTATCCAAATATATTTTTTTGGTCACCTGATCAAAAGTATAAGTCAGATAACCTGGATTTATCTGCAATGTACATTTGTCATGGAGGTAGAGAGTGGTTAGGTTCTCTCGAGTGGCCCCAAAACCCACTGCAAAAATATATATTATAAAATCTGCATCAATCACTAATGATGACAGAGCAGCTAAACCTGAACCAACTAACAACGCCATCACATTTTGTTTGAGATGGGATCCTTGTTTTTTGGTAGATTTAGACTGATAAAATTCAAATGTTTGTTGAGGTAAATTCTGGTAAGCTTGTGTCCAATCGTCTGTCACGGGGAGTAAGGTACTTTTAGATACAGGCAAAGTCATTCGTCTAGATGTTTTGGAGGCCACTATGAGCTTTGTGTACTTATTCCAAAACTTTGCATTTTCTTCGCTATAATTTTCCCAAAGTTGATCAGCTTTTCTTTCTAGTTTAGAGCGCATTGTGTAAGGATTATTAAATAGTGCTAAGATAATTATTTATTATGATAAGTAATCAACTCTAAAAACTGAAGCAAAGGCTGGTATTCCTGCAAAGACATTTTCTTTAGTTGTTGATTATACAAAGGAAGCCGCAGCTTTCTGCCCGATTTCACTTTGATTAGGATTGCCTGTTTTTTAACTTTTATTTGGGTGATCTCTTTGTAGAAAACTTTTCTTAATATTTTACCTGATTTGATCACCAAGAAGTCATATTTAAGCTCCAAAACTGACCTCTTGGTCATTTTGGGCATTGGCGTATCAAAAAATCGATATTCCAGGTTAGAAAAAACAATCCCGCATATAGCGACATAAAGCAGAATATCTCCCGGAAACAGCACACCTAATATCACCCCCGTAATCACTAATAATAAGCCTGTTAGAATTGACATTTTAAAACCCACCACACTTTTTTTCTCCTCATTATAAAAGGCAACTTTTTGATGGCTCAGTGCCTCATAAGCAATGATTAGGTCAGTCTCAGATACTACTTGCTCTGGTACTACTCTTCTTTGTACTTGTTGTTGGGCGCTTTGCACCAGCGTCTCATACTGATTCCAAAACTTGGGATACTCCTTATAGCGCTCCCACAGCTGATCAGCTTGCTTTTCTAACTTGGTTTGCATAAGTATTTAACAATTGTTTTGCATCCCCATTTTTAACTGATCATACACTTGTTTTGCCTGGAATTGGGGCAACTTTTGTCCTTTGCTGTCAAACAAAGGGATAAAGTATACATAGTCTCCATGATTGGGAAACTTCGCCACTATTTTCAGAGAATGCGTTCGATATTGCACCTGTTGAATATATTTATAAGCTATCTTCTTTACCTCTTGTCGCCATTGAATAGTGATATGGTCATCTGCAAATTTGAGTGTCTTTCTCCCTATCACCTCGGTGCTTCGTTTGAAAAGATGGGTGTATAATAAATAACTCCAAAGTATGGCAGCAACTATCCAATAAATAGTCCAAACTTGACTCAAAAGAAGACCTACAATATTTACTGTAAATATCGAGATAAAACTCGTAATTAATAAAGACAAAACAAGCGCTACAAACAATGATACACACCCAAACATTATTTGTTCTCCAAGAGTCTTTGCTTCCTCGACTTCATAAAAAGTATATCCCGAGGCATTGGCTACAAATGGTTCTTTTGCAGGCCTTTTTGTGACCTGACTTCTGGAAACCTTCAGTAAACGCTCATATTTGTACCAAAATCGCTGATTTGTATCCCCATAATTTTTCCACAAGTGGTTTGCCTGCTTTTCTAACTTGGTTTGCATAAGTGTTTAACGATTGTTTTGCATCCCCATTTTTAACTGATCATACACTTGTTTTGCCTGGGATTGAGGCAACTTTTGTCCTTTGCTGTCAAACAAAGGGATAAAGTATACATAGTCTCCATGATTGGGGAATTTAGCTGTCAACTTGAAGCTATGCTGTTGGTATTGAACCTTTTCCAAATACTTAAATTCAATTTTTTTTGTTTCGTCCCCGTTTTCAATCGTGATATGATCAGGCGCAAAGTTTAACGTTTGGTTTCCCAAAATTTGTGGGTTTTTATTTTTTTTGAAAAATGGCTCCCAAAGAATCCCAAAAATGATCACAAATATCACCAAATAAAGAAACACATACTGTAATGTAGAAGCATCCATGCTGTTTCCAATTAAGCCAGTAATGAACGCTGTAACCCACACTGTGGTAAACAACAGTTCAAACCCCGCCAACATCTTTTCGTCTCGGGTTTTGGGCCCCTCTACCTCATAAAGCGTATATCTTGACGTATTAACGCCCAACGGCTCTGGCTCCCTCTTAGGCCTTTTGATGATTTGACTTCTGGACACCTTCAGTAACTGCTCGTATTCTTGCCAAAATCGCTGGTTTGCAGCCTCATAATTTTGCCACATATGGTTTGCTTGCTTTTCTAGTTTGGTTTTCATCACTCCTTATTATTTTTTGTTTCATTTTCATTAATCACTGCGCTCAGCAACTGACAAATTGCGGTAATTTCATCATCAGAAAGTCGCTCATTTTTGGCCTTGACAAACGGAATGTGGTATTGCTTCTTACGAACTCGTTCACCTTTTTTAGGAACTTCAGTAGTTATTTTGATGGCATCTATCTCTACCGAAAATTCCGTAATATGCGTAAGCATCACCTTTCTTTTCTTATTCTTGTAGCCAAGTTGTAAGAAATAAGGCTGGATATCCAGTGAGAACTTATGCCCTGATTTAAAAATTGACAAATACCCATAACGCAATAAAAAACACCCGCCAAAGGCTGCTAACATTCCCCCGAAACCTGCATAAGGAATCAGATTGAAAGCATTGAGTGATAAAGCTAACGATCCAAGCAACGAACTTTTCGAGAAGACTTTATCTTTTTTAAACAAATCATCGTAATAGTACTGAGGTAATTGTTCGTAGGCCGTCAAGGTGTCTAATGTCTGAACTTGTGTAACCACTGGCAACTTAACTATAACCTTTTGAGCAGTCCTAATGAGTTTCTCATATCTTTTCCAAAACTTCTCCCCTGGCGTGGTTTCTTCGCCCACTGGGTGGGTTTGCCAGAGTTCATCAGCTTGTAGTTCTAGTTTAGTTTTCATCATCCATTGTTTTTTTGTAATTCATTTTCCTTAATTATGGCATCTAACAATTGATATATGGCCGTAATTTCGTCTTTAGAAAGAGGTTGGTTTTTAGCCTTAACCAAAGGAACCTCGTAGTTTCTCTCTTTATTCCATCGGTTTTTCTTAGGAAACCTGGCTGATATTTTAAGCACTTGGTTTTCTATAGAGAATGCTACAATATGCTCAAAGGGAATTTTCTGTTGTTGTTTGGTTTTAAATTTCAGGCAATCTGATTGGATTTCCAGTGAGCAAACTTGACCCGTTTTAAAAATTGTTATCCCTAAGTAACGAAGTATAAATACCCCTCCAAACAAGGCTAATGCTCCCCATAACTTATAAGAAGGTATTAAGTTTAACCCTATATTTGAAGCCAATATTGTAGATACTAACACTGCTCTACTCGAAAAGACTTCGCTTTTTTTGAATAAATCGCCGTAATAACGTTGTGGCAGTTGTTTGTATGCAGTTATGGTATCCAAAGCCTGGGCTTGTATCACGGTGGGTGGTTTAAAAGTCACCTTTCGCGAAGCCTTGATCAGTTTGTCGTATTGCTTCCAAAACTTATGGTCTGGAGTAACTTCGGCTCCCTGTTCTTGGGTCTTCCAAAGCTCTTTGGCTTGTAGTTCTAGTTGCGTTTTTGTCATTTCCCCTTTCTTTCCGTAATAATCTACTTCTTAAAATGCTGTTTCAAGGCATTTGTTTGGATGACCAAACGCAAAAAATTGGTGAGTTCTCCTAAATCGCTACGACCGTACCGACCTAGTTTATCATTGAACAAAGTAAACTCGTGCATTTTTTTTAAGCTTTGATTATTAGGAAGGCAAGTAATCATTTGAAGTTTTCTTTTGGTCAATTTTATCCTCAAAATATCCTTATAGTAAATCTTTGAAGTATTATTCAGTAAAAAGGCATCAGGTAAAAGTTTTACATCTAATTTCAGAATAAATTCTTCATTTTCTTTTTCAATTTGTGCCAATACCAGCACCAAGCCCAGCCATATCACCAAGTGTAGCCAAAATTGGTAATTGTCTAGTCCCAACCCCACATGAGCAAAGCCTGTCACGAAAAAAGAATAATAAAGACATTGCACCATGATACTGGCATACTTAGAGAAAGGCAGGCCTTCTTTGCTGAAAAACGTGTAGGTTCGTTGGTTGAGTTGTCGGTAAGCAACCGCAATATCGGGAATTACAGGCTTTTGTATAATGATTTTTTTGGAGGAGGTTTGGGTACGCGAAAACTCAATGGCTCGAGCGTATTTTCTCCAAAACTTTTCGGTAGGGGCACCTTGTTTTACCCGAGGGTAAATATGCCACAATTCATTGGTATAGGCTTCTAGTTCGGTATTCATCACTTATTTTCTTTATGGTATCAAAAGCCCCTCTTGAGTTTTAGCATACTACTGGACATTTTAGCTATAGTTTGTCGTAGGACAGGTCCAATGGTGTGCCCGCCTCGATTTGGGTCTCCACAAACCGAAAAATGTGTAGTAGTAGGAGGCTTTATTAAAATTGATAGACCTTTCGCAGCGCTTCATAAGACTCCAAATAAGATTCGCGGGTTTTTACCTCAATAATAATCCAAGGGTGTTCATTGTGCGCATCTTCCAGATTTCTCAATGCTTCAAAAAATCCAGTAAAGTCCATGTTGCCATCGGTATAGGCCAAATGTTGATCACGAGCCCCAAAATTGGAATGTAAATGAATGTATCCCAATTGGTGCTTATATATATTTACCCAATCGAGCACGTTTTTGTTGTCTCCAAACACATTCAGGTGTCCAGTATCAAGACAGGTTTTAAAAAACCGACCGTCTAATTGGTAGAGGATTTCATGAATGTAGGTGGCATCAGGCTCCGTTGTATTTTCCAGATAAACCGTAATGCCATACTTCTCAGCTTTGGGCTGGAGCGCCTGCCAAAAAGGGACTTGGCGTTGAACCCAATAATCTTTAGCCTTTTGATCGCGATACGGTGAAGTATAATTTGGATGAAAAACTACTTTTTGGATTCCTAGTTCATAGGCTATGTCCAGACTTTGGCTCATTCTAAAACGAGCCACCTCCCGGATCATAGGTTCGTGTACTGCAATGCGTAAATCCCAAAATGCCCCGTGCATCGTAACTGGGTAAGGGAACCCTTTCAAAATGGCCTGCGCCTCTTTGATATTTTTTTCCAGCACTCTTTCGGCCAGCACATCGGGAAAAGCAAAACCTGAAAGTTCTACTCCCAGGCCTTTGTCGGCCATTTCGTCAATTACACGTTGGTTAAGGTCTAAGATAGATACTAAAATGGGAGGGGTTTTCATAGTTTATAAATTATGCCACCGTCAACAATCTATAATAGACGGTGGTTATTTTTTGAAAAGATTCAGTTGTATTTATTAAGCTTGTAATTCAAACTCTACAGTTGCTTTCTCTAAACCATTTACGATAATGGCCAAGGTGTGTTTGCCAGGATAATGCTTACGAGTAGTCATATTCTTGACACTCTGTTTACGAGTCAACGCCTTTGACTCGTTGGCTTGATGCTTACCTTCACTGATTTGAAATATTTTACGAGAAGTACTTCCATTGGCTTTGACGTAATCGATGCCGTACTCGATTCTCAATTTGGAGTCTTGATCGGGTACTACAGTAAACGAAAACTCTAGCTCCTCCCCTATTTTCAATGTATGCTGGGTCAGTGCCAAATCGTTGATTTGTACCTTGGAGGCATCCAAAAAGCCAAAAATGGCCAACACCCGTGGGTTTCCCTGCTTAAGCAAAGTGCGACAGGCGTGCTTCACAATCCAATTAGTTTCTTTGTTATGGCCAAACCAGCTTTGTGCAGTGTCAATCACTATCGAGGGGTGATCCTTGGCAATGTCATTCAAATTGTTGGCTACACTACGACGCACATAATCGGTTTCGTCGCTTTTCATGTTTTCTAAAATAGGCAAAATGGGTGCAGGATCTTTTTTAAGCATACGCAACGGACTAGCCCAGGGTAATCGAGGTCGACACCCTTCACTGGCCAGGCGTCTTACATGGTAATTTTCGTGGGTAGACCACTCCAGCATTTTGGCCATGGTTTGGTCAAAGTACTTTTCGATGAAAGGACGTATGGCAAATTCAGAACTGGAAAACTGAGTAAACAGCTCAAGTGCCGGTATAGAAGCTTCCCAATCCCCCACGCCATATACTTCTACAAAATCAGGAAAAAGCATGGCATCAAAATCGCCAAATTTGGGGGCTACCTGTTGTAAAATACCAAGGGCCTCTTTGTAATCTGAGGGTAATGTTTGGTGCAAACAGTGAGAAGCATGCCGCATACGGGCTTTAAGTTCTTTAGCCTCCCAATCTTTGTTATATAGCAGCTTTTTGAACTTTTTAGAATCAAATGCTGAGTAGGCTTGAGTAAGTTCTTTAGTTAATTGATCAAAAAAGGCAGGTTGAAAAAAACGATCTTTGAGTAATTCGGCCATGGGTATTTTTGATTGTGTTTTGTGATGATGCGATTGTAATGAATGAAAACAGTATGCTTGACTATTGGCTTTATTTCACTAGTTTTAAAATACGAAAGTTAACACAATCACCCTGGTAATCCCAATAAAGCTTTTATGAAAAAGAAACACCTTTCTAAAGATAGTATCACTGGCTTTTTGTTATTGTTTGCCACTTTTGTTGCCTTGGTTTGGGCCAACTCTCCCTGGGCCGAAAGTTACAAGCATTTTTGGGAAACCGAATTGATGCTGGAAGTGGGTAGTTTTAAGCTATCCGAAAGCCTGCATCATTGGGTCAATGATGGTTTAATGGCCTTGTTTTTCTTTCATGTAGGGCTGGAAATCAAAGCAGAGTTGGTAGGAGGCGAGCTCAATACTTTTCGTAAATCTATACTACCAGTGGCCGCGGCTTTTGGTGGCATGTTGGTGCCAGTACTTATTTTTTTATTAGTCAATCTTGGTGCAGACACGGCCAATGGCTGGGGTATCCCGATGGCTACTGACATTGCTTTTGCCGTGGTACTACTGGCCGCTTTCAAAAGTAAAGTTCCCTCGGGTTTGGTGGTTTTTCTGACTGCACTAGCCGTGGTAGATGACTTGGGTTCTATTTTGGTGATTGCTATTTTTTATTCTTCGGGCACCGATCTTATGGTGCTTTCGGTAGGCTTAATCGGCTTTGTGGTTTTACTCCTTGGTAATAAGTTGGGCATTCGCAAGTCGTGGTTTTATATTCTGATTGGGGTAGCAGGGCTTTGGTATTTCTTTTTAAAATCTGGAGTACATGCCACTATAGCTGGGGTTTTGATTGCACTCGCGGTACCTGCTCGTACCCGCATCAACGGAAAGGTGTTTGCCAAAGATGCTCAAAAGCTCTTGGATGACTTCAGCCAAACCTGTGAAAGTGGGACTAAACTCCTCACCCCACAGCAGGCCGATTTGCTCGAAGACCTCAGGCAAGAAGTATTGGACGCTGAAACACCACTACAACACTGGAGCCGGGTATTAGAGCCTGTCATTAACTTTATCGTATTGCCCTTGTTTGCATTGGCCAACGCTGGTTTTGCCCTCAGTGGAGAATCTTTTGAAGTATTGATGGCTCCAGTAGGCATTGGCATTTTCCTGGCATTGTGGGTAGGCAAGCCTTTAGGGGTTTTTGCATCTACGTATCTTTTGGTAAAGCTCAAGGTGGCCGAGTTGCCCAAGGGTGCCAACTGGACTCAGCTATGGGGGATAGCCGCGTTGGCTGGCATTGGTTTTACGGTATCGTTGTTTATCAGTGAGTTGGCTTTCAAAAAAGAAGCAATCATAGAGGGTAGTAAGCTCAGTATCTTACTTGCCTCTGTGATTGCTGCTCTGACAGGGGCGTTTTTGCTGAGTAGATTGCCTAAACGGGAATAACTACTTCTGGAACTCCGCTTTTTGGTAGGCCAACATTTCTATCTCTGCTCCCGCGTTTTCTATATACTCTTTCTTTTTTTGGTAAAATACTTTTACTTTTTTGCCTTTGTAAGCGGCTTCGTTGTTGGAAACCTTTTCGTAGGTGGCATCGGTTTGTCTTACTGTAAAACTCCAATCCTTGCCATTGGCATCTTTCACGTTAAAATAAAACAAATCGCCCTGCTCAAGCCCGGTGAAGGTTCCTTCTACAAAAGTAGTCGCACTCTTTTCTCCCTCTTTTCCTTCTTCTTTGGTGGTACTCTCTTCGGTATTTGTTTTGTCAGCAGTGGTGTCTTTAGTCGTATCATTGCTACTTTCGGTGCCTCCTTCGTTTTTGGCAGTTTCGTTGGTAGTAGATTCTCCTTTTTGTCCATCATTAGTCGTAGCGGTTGTATCTTGTTTTTCTTCAGTATTTTTATTGCCTCCTCCACAAGCGGCTAAAAATATTACTGAAAATACTAAGATCAATCCAGAGTATGCGAGTTTTTTCATTCGTTTTAGTATTTAGTGATAAAATCTCAATATCTTAAATAAGAGAAAGTAAAGCTAACGATTTATAAAGAACCCAACCTAACTACCCATGCGTTTACCTGAAGTACAAAATGACAAAATCCTTGCATTGCTCACCAGCGGCCACGAAGAAAACGTAGAACTGGCCTTTCAGCTTTGTATTGGTTTAGAGGGAACATACAATGAAGAAGTACGGCAAAAGATCCGAAGCTTTCCGCTCAAGTGCGTTCAAAACCACCTTGAGCCCAAGTTTACCCAAGCCCTTACTTCGCTGGATTTGAGCTATCAGTATCTCTCCGAACTCCCCCCCGAAATCGCTTATTTTCCTAGGTTACAGGTGTTAGAAATGAATCAAAATGAGCTACAAGCGTTACCCCAGGAGTTTGGAGCGCTCAACAAGTTGAAAGAATTGGCAATGTGGGATAATTTCTTTACCGACTTGCCTCCAGTTATTGGTCAGCTTGAGTCATTAGAGGTTTTGTCTTTGGACGGAAACCAACTGGATACCTTGCCTCAGGCATTTGCTCAACTCAAAAACCTGACAGAATTATACCTGGCCGACAACCGATTTATGCAATTTCCCCAAGCAGCATTGGCCTTGCCTCAACTAGAAAAAATCGCACTGAGTGGTAATGACATTGAGTCTCTGTCTACTGATATTGCCTCTTTACAAAACTTGCGATGGTTAGATCTAAGAGATAATATTTTAGACACACTGCCTGAAGCTTTTACTCAACTAGGCGCATTGGTGTACCTGGATATGAGCAAAAACGAACTATCTGAGTTACCTCAAACCTTGGGTAAACTACACAACTTAAGGTACTTAAGCCTTTGGAGCAATACGCTTTTTAGATTACCCGAATCGCTGGCTAATCTGCAAAAACTCCAACATTTGAACCTGCGAGACAATCATTTTGATGAGATTCCAGCGTCTATTTTTCAGCTCAACCACTTGGAAGAATTGCACTTGTACCGCAATAAACTCTCTGAAATCCCGGCTGATATTGAGCAGTTACAAAACTTAAAATTGCTGAACTTGGGCGTAAACCCCATCAAAAATCTACCAGAAGAAATTGCCAACCTCCCAAGGCTCAAAAAACTTTTTCTGAAAAATACCGATATAGATATTGACACCCAGCGCCAAATTAAGGCCTGGCTCCCCAACTGTGAAATTGATTTTTAAAAACTGCTTAGTGAAGCGCAGGTACTGTTTAAAACTCTACTAAATTATGAATATTGGTCAAGCGATTCTTTCTACTCTTTTGCTCATTGTCATATTATCTCTGGTGACCATCTGGGCAATGATTTTTCCTGATTTGGAAATCTTTTCTAATATAGCCTTTGCTGTTCTTATCGACAGCTTGATAATGCTCCTCTTGATTTTCTTCTTTGTCAGAAAGTTTCGAGTCAAAGATCGTCCTATGCTTGCTCCTACTCCGTGGTACTGGTATTTAATTGCGATATGTGCTGGGGTAATTTTCGTTTTCACCCAGGGACCTCTCCGGATTATTTTTGACTCAATTATAAGTATCGAACCAGCCACTACTTCTACCGTAGGCACACTTTTTAACTATCAGTTTCCTACTTACTTTTACTATATCAAGTTTTTGTCGTTTGCAGTCATTGGCCCTATTAGTGAAGAGCTTTTTTTCAGAGAATTCCAACAACAATACCTGCATAAAAAGTATACCCCAATACTGGTCATTATTGTCAATGCGCTTTTGTTTGGTATGATTCATTTACCTATTATGGAATGGGGCCTGGGGCATTCAAATGATATGGGAAGGCAAGCTTTTATGGCTTTTTTTGGTGCTCTTGGCTTGGGATATATATACTATAAGTCCAAATCGGTGGGTCCTGCAATAGCAATGCATATGGCCTGGAATGCTACTGCTCTCTTGTTGTAACCCTTATTCTCTTTTTGGCAAAGAAGAAAGTGCTCACCCTCCAAGGCTCAAAAAACTTTTTCTGAAAAATACTGGTATAGATATTAACATCCAGCGCCAAATCAAGGCCTGGCTCCCCAATTGTGAAATTGATTTTTAAAAACTGCCTAATGAAGCGCAGGTATCATTGAAAACCTTATTAAATTATGAATATTGGTCGAGCGATTCTTTCTACTATTTTACTCATTGTGGCATCTGCCTTGGTAGAATTGTGGGCAATCATTCCTATTGTCGATAAGCAGCTTGTGCACATCGCTCGCTACTATAATTTTATTAATGGGCTCCTGACACTGACTTTGGTGTACTTTTTTGTAAAAAGATTCCGTCTCAAAGATGGTGCACTCATCCTATCTACACCTGTTTATTGGTATTTAATAGCTATTGGTTTAGCAGTTTTATTCATATTTGCTATTGGCCCTCTTAGTACACTCTTTAGGGAGATTATTGGTATCAAACCTAAAGTTGTCACTCACACCCATCCAGGCAACTTCCCTTATACTTTTTATTATTTCAATTTTATAGCGGCAGCAATCATTGCGCCCATTAAGGAAGAGCTTTTCTTTCGGGAATTTCAACAAAAATGGTTACATCAAAAGCACTCCCCTATAGTTGTAATAATCGCCAATGCTCTCTTGTTTGCAGCAGTTCATCTACCATTAGTATCCTGGGCTTTTGGCACCTCAAATGATCATGGAAGGCAAGCATTTATCGTTTTTTTTGGGGCACTGCTTATAGGCTTTGTCTATCATAAATCCAAATCAGTAGGCCCAGCTATAGCTTTGCATATGGCCTGGAACACACTCGTCACTTTTTATTGATACTTTTAGAAGTTTGAAGGTAATAATTAATGAATAACAATATTTAACTTTTACTTTTTCACATACTATCACTAAATCATAATTATAAAAAGATGATTTATGAACTATTTTAGATCAATAATAGTTTATTTCTTACACAAGATTTACGTCTTCTCGAAAAGTTATACTTTGTAACATCAATGTATATCTAATACTTAACAAAATAATTGATACTGTCCAATAACAGCATTTTTGTTTAACTATAAAGCATTATCAATCAACAAAAATCAAACGCAGTACTTAGTATAAAGCTCTAAAGATTTTTTTGTTAAGCAAATAGTATTTTAACCTCAAGCGCTTTTCCAAAACAAAATTGAGTCTCAAAGGTTATAAATATTACAAAACCAGCTTAAAACTCACACAAGACACTTTTCCATACCTTTGTATACTTTTTGTATACTTGTTTTTCCTGCCTTGTATACCTAAAGCTTACTTCGAAAGCTTTAAAAAACCTCCTCTTTTACCATTATTCGGCCCAAGATTATATTAACACAATTATATTACAATTATGAGAAAATTACACTTTTGGCCTAAGGTCCTGGGGATACTTATGTTCCTACAGGTAAGCTTTATGGCTTCGGCCCAGAGAGAAAACCTAAAGGTTACCCACCCACCTGTTCTCAAAACTTTCAAACAACAACGCTATCGAGTCAATAATGGCGAAATGGATGCCTTCTTGAAGGTTCAGTTGAACCTGAAAAACAATGATCATTTATTGAAAGTCAACGAATGGACTGATAAATTGGGGTACCAACACATCAAGTATCAGCAAGAATACAAAGGCGTAAAAGTACTGAAGTCTACTTATTCGGTACATGCCCGTAATGGATTTGCTACGGCCATTAGTGGTAATTTTCTCGAGATTAAAGATTTAAATATTGCCCCTACCGTACAAAAAAGTGCGGCCCTCAAAACTGCGGTCAATTACATTTTCAGCAAAAAATACAAGCAGTTAGGAAAAACGGAGCTGGTGATTAGTCGTGACTATATTGGCCGGAATGAGGAGCCACATTTGGCCTACCACATCGTATTAATTTCGGAAGAGCCAGAATCACACAATGAGGTCATTGTAGATGCTCACACTGGTAGAGTATTGCTAAACAATCCATTGTTGCGACAGTGCTTTGTTAAAGGACATAAGCACCACCACAAGCATAAAAAAGCCCACAAGGTGAAGAAAACTAAAGCATTTGCTTCACAGGGTACAGGGTATACACTGTATTCGGGTACTCAAACCATTCATACCGATCCTCACAATGGTGGGTATCGCTTGTTTGACGATAGCCGAGGGAATGGTATTCACATAAAAAATTCCAACAATAATTTTAATTGGGATTTTAATGGTGCTACCGAGTTTGTAGACAACGATAATAACTGGACGCAGGCCGAATGGGACAATGCAGATAAAGATGCAGCGGGAATCGAGGCACTTTGGGCTTATGAAAAAACGTATGATTATTATGCTCAATTCCATAACCGAAATAGTTTAGATAACAACGGTCGTTTACTACGAGCATTGGTACACTCTAACAACAATTGGTTCAACGCTCAGTATAGCTCTGCCTTTGTAATGATGCGTTTTGGAGATGGTAGTGGAAACCAATCTCCACTTACTACTTTGGATATTACCACCCACGAGCTTACGCATGGGGTAACTGATTTTACGGCTGACTTGGTATATGCAAATGAGTCCGGGGCCTTGAATGAATCTTTCAGTGACATATTTGCCGCCGCAGTAGAAGCTTGGGCGGCTCCCAGCAAAGCTACCTGGCTGGTAGGCGATGATATTGGACACATTCGTGACATGGAAAACCCTAACGCCAAAGGGCATCCTGATACTTACAAAGGTACTAATTGGTTTACTGGATCGGGCGATTTTGGAGGTGTACACACCAACAGTGCGGTACTAAACCACTGGTTCTATCTACTTTCGGTAGGCAAGTCTGGTACAAACGACAATGGAGATGCTTACACTGTCAACGGTATTTCTATAGAAAAAGCGGCTCGAATCGCTTATCGTATGCTGACAGTATACTTAAACTCTTCGTCTAACTATGCCGCAGCTCGTACTGCAGGTATTCAGTCTGCAACTGATTTATTTGGGGCTGGTTCTCCTGAAGTAATCCAAACCACCAATGCTTTTTATGCGGTAGGAGTTGGTGCCGAATATGGCGGTGGTGGCAATGGCGGAGGTTGTTCTACTACAGTGTCTAGTTTTCCTTATAGCGAAAGCTTTGAGTCTGGTTTGGGCAACTGGACCAATGCCACTGGCGATGATACCAACTGGACCCGTGACAGTGGAGGAACCCCTTCTAGCAATACCGGGCCAAGTTCGGGAAGCAATGGGAGCTACTACATGTATGTAGAGGCTTCTAACCCCAATTTCCCCAGCAAAACGGCTATTTTAGAAAGCCCTTGTTTTGATCTTTCGGGGGTTACCAACCCTGAGTTGACCTTTGATTATCATATGTATGGTTCGCAGGTAAATAACCTGAAAGCCGAAGTAAAAGTAGGTTCAGGTAGCTGGACCCAAATCTTTACCAAATCGGGCAATCAAGGAAATAACTGGCTCAGTGAAACTATTAACTTAAGTGCTTACTTAGGTACAGAAGTGAAGGTGCGGTTTATGGTCACCACTGGTACTGGATCTTCGGGGTGGCAAAGCGACATCGCCATTGACCACGTACGAGTACAAGCCGGTGGAGGTACTCCTCCTGCGCCTACTTATTGCGCCTCTACCAGCAACAATGCAAACGATGAATACATTAGTCGGGTACGATTGGGCTCTATAGATAATAGCTCTACCGCGAGTGGCGGATACAGTGACTATACTTCGGTATCTACCGATGTAAATGCGGGTAGTAGTTATACCATTACCATCAACCCTACCTGGACCGGAACGGTATACAACGAGGCTTACAGTGTGTGGATTGACTTTAACCAGGACGGTGACTTTACCGATGCCGGGGAGCAAGTATTTACTCAAGGAAACACCACTTCTGCTACCATTTCAGGATCAATTAGCATTCCATCATCAGCCCTTTCGGGCGCTACTCGTATGCGGGTATCTATGAAATACAACGGCATCCCTACTTCTTGCGAAACCTTTTCTTATGGAGAGGTAGAAGATTACACCGTGACGATTAATGGTGGCACCATTAGTAGCTTTGGTTTTGACCAACAAAGACAAGCCTTAGAAAACGCTACATCAGTGTATCCCAATCCGGCACGCAAAAGTACCAATGTACAGTTGATGTTGCAAGAGGAAGCAGATGTTAGTATGAGTCTTATCAATGCCCAAGGCAAGATCATTACCACCCACACTTCTCACGCGGGTCAAGGGGCTTTGTTGCGCAAGTTTGATGTAAGCAAGCTGCCTGCAGGTATTTACCTGATGCGCATTACCAAAAACGGCATTACCACTACCAAACGCTTTGTAGTGAATAACGATAAATAATAAGCAGTTAAATACTTACTTTGTGACAAATAGGTCGGGCATGATATGCCTGGCCTATTTTTTTATGCGTCATTGAACTTGTTGAAAGTCTTTATTTTCACGAATAACAATTTACTCTCATTTTTGCGAAACTCACCCTTTCCAACAAATTAAAAATA
>DMXI01000404.1 GCA_003483885.1 Microscillaceae bacterium | reverse complement strand
ACTGAGTTTACAATCAACAAAGCAGTACCTTTGGTTTCTTGCATGAAGTTATCTACCGCATCGGCAGTTTTTAGTTCCTGTACACCCGCCTCGGTCAAATCAAGGCGCATGGGGATTACTAGTTCTTCTGGGTACATAATTATACTTAGTTTTAAAGTTGATACAATAGTTGAAATTACAATTAATTGCACAAAGTTACAGTCAAGGGTTCCTTTATACAATTATTTGTTTTTATAAAAATCCTAATTCTAACTTAGCAGCTTCTGACATCATATCTTGATGATAAGGAGGCTCAAAGGTCAAATCAAGCTCTACATCATTTACACCTTCTACTGACAACGCTTTGGCTTTTACCTCTCCTGGTAGTTCTTCAGCTGAGGGGCAATTGGGCGTAGTAAGGGTCATTAAAATGTAGACGTTGTTCACCGGAAAAACCTTGATTTCATAAATTAAACCTAATTCATATATATCTACAGGTATTTCAGGATCATATACAGTTTTTAAAGCTTCTACGATCTTTTCTTTCAGATTGGGAACTTCTAATTGGTTAGATTTCATCGCGTTTTCTTTTTCTTCTATAGGGTCTTCTTTTTCGGGGTGCTGCTCTCCTGAGTGTTGTTCTGGAGGATTCTGCCCCTCGAGAGTACTTTCTTTTGCTTTCTTTTTTCTAAAAAACATAATTAAGAAGTTTTGTATTCATATATCAGGACTCATTCACCTTACCAAAACCAATTAACTTACTTTTGACTGATAGGCCACTCCATACAATTTCATTTGCTTGATCATAGCCGATAAGCCGTTTGCTCTTGTCATGGAGAGGTGTTGTTTCATTCCAATCTTATCTATAAAATGCAAATCAGACTGTGCAATTTCCTCTGGTTTATGACCTGATAAAACTTTTATAAGCAAACTCACCAATCCTTTTACAATAATAGAATCACTATCCCCTTCAAAAACCAACTGGTCATTTTCAAGATAAGTATGTAGCCATACGTTAGACTGACATCCTTTAATTTTATTATCATCTATCTTGTGTTCGTTCCCTAGAGGTTTCAATTTTTTGCCCATCTCGATGATGTAGCTATACTTATCATCCCAGGTATCAAACAACGAAAAATCATCTATAATTTCCTCTTGAATTTCTTGAATAGTCATAAATATAATGTTTGTAAAGTACAAAATTAAGAAATAAACCAATGCACAAAAACACTAGGCTTATCTTCAGAATAATTTGAGGATGATTTGCCTGCTATGTGATAACAAGCGATCCCTATAGAAAGTTTAAATAGAAAGGAAAGCTGATGTGCCTATTTTAGTATTTTCTCGATGAATTGGCTAATACAGTTTATTAGCCACGAAGTGTTTCGATAATTCGATCTTTTTCTTCTATCTGCTTAGCAAAGTCTTCTTTCAAACGCTCCAGTTTCAGGTTAGACTTTTCTCTTACCTCTTTGATTCTTCTCATTACTTTTTCTTCGTTCATTTGCATTGCCTGGAGCTGCTCCTGAATACTTTGTTCCTGTAGCTTTTGTTTGGTGATCTCATATCCAATCGAGTTCACCTTTTTGAGGTTACCCGCTGCATCGTATACTGGGTAAACGATTTCATACAACCAGAATTTATGTCCATCTTTGGCGTATCTTACAAATTCGCCTTTCACAATTTTTCCTTTCACTATTTCGTCCCATTCCTGTTGCACCTCATCTGCTCGATGGCGTAATAACACTGTGTAGTGCCTTCCTACCAACTCGCTACGACTATACCCCGAAATTTCTTGAATTAACTGATTAGCCTCTAAGTAGTTACCTTCTGAATCAGATTCCAGTACCGTGAAAGACTCATTCAGGGCCTTTAACTGAGACTCAAGCTCTAAACTGGTATGTTCAATATCAGTTTTAGCTTTCATGAGCTCTTTTAGTGTATTTTCCCGCTCCCGGTCTTGTAGTTTTACTTTCTCAGCCATTTGTTGCGACTCTGACAGCAGTTCTTGAGTACGCATGGCTGTTTTTACCCGAGAAATTGTACCCGCGATACTTTCACTCAATTGTTTTACAAAATCGATTTGATGCTGTTGGAATTCATCAAAAGAGGCTAGCTCTACAACTCCCATCATTTCGTTATCTCCCGTCAGCAATGGTACAATTAAAATACTTTTGGGTCTGGAGCCTCCCAAACCAGACGTAATATTGACATAGTCATAAGGGATATCGGTTACATAAACTGTGTCAGATTCTCTCCAGGCCTGCCCCACTAACCCGTCTTCTTGGGTAAGTTTTTTCTTGATGTATTTATTTCGATTATATGCGTAAGAAGCCTTTAATTCCAAATATGGACCTGTGGCCTCTCCGTTTTCGTTCAATACAAATATGCCTCCCTGATTAATGTTCAGGTATTTTACCAAATTGGTAATGATACTTTCATAAAAGAGTTCGAAACTTTGTTCTTCATCATTTCGTAAGATGTTTCCAAACTTGGCAAAACCTTCGTTAAACCAGTTTCTTTGCTGGTTAGCTACCGAAATTTGCCTCAAACTATCCTGCATTTTGGCTAGTGCTTGTCCCATATCACCCAGTTCATCAAACACCTCGATACTGGTATCAAAGTTTCCAGAACCCACCTGATCGGCAAAAATCTCTAGTTTCCTAAAACTTTCACTCAATTCATTGACCTTGTCTACCAAACCCACCATTTCATATACTGAGGCATTGAGTTTTTTAGGAAACTTGCCATGCAAAAGGCTGTTGATATGCTCTTTAATGTCGTTGACAAAGTTGATGGTACGTGGCAAAACCACAAATGAAATTACAATGCCTGCAATCAGTATAAAAAAAGCAAATACTGCATAATAGTTAGCGTCGCTCAGATTTTTACGTTTAATCACCTCAATTTGATCTTCGAGGGCTACTTCGTGAAAAACTACCGTTTCATTGAGTGCACGATGTATTTGAATACTTAGCGCATTGATCTCCCTGTCAATATTCTCGAAATCCTGAGATGCCTGGGTAGGTTTATTATCTTCTTTCGAGCCAAACGGGTCATTATTATTATCGCTGAGTGTGGCAAGATCAAAACGATTTAAACGTCCAAATTGCCCATCCAATGCCGCAATAAAACCACCCACTGTTTTTACTTTAGACTTTAATTCTAAATCATTCACAGTTACTGATACACTTTTTAAACTATCCAGAGATACTTTAACTCTACTTTTCCAAATAGAATCTACACTGGTATTACGTTTAATCAATGCTCGGCTCTTACGAACCTGAATAAAGGTCTGCACGGCAATGTCTAAATCCTGACAACTGCGCTGGATATCTTTATGACGCTTTTTGAGGTTTTCAATGGCTTGATTTTGATCTTGTGCTCGTTTGTTGATGAGGTACCAACCACCGGCAAATACTAAAAACAAAGGCAGATATAACCAAAACAACCGACTGATCACGGAGTTTCTCTGAAACAGTGTATTTAAGCCATATTTTTGTTCTTTCATAAACCCTTTGCCCATTCTGGCGGGTGAAGAGCCCGCTCAAGATTTGATTACCCTGAAGATGATTACACTACAAGGTGAAAATTTACATTATTGCTTTTTAGGGAACAAACAAGAAATAGTATACACATTCTTAGATGATCTTTTTTGCGGGTACTTCGTTATTTTTTTGAGGTAATAGCTTAAGCTATTACCTCAAAAAATGCCTCGTGCCCACCCAAAACCTCTATCTAAACTTTGCGTACTTTATTTTCTGATTGCTCCCTTATTGTCGAAAGTTTAGGGAAAAATTATGCCAAATCTATCAAAGCTGAAGTAATTGCTTATAATGATTTACTCAAAACTTTCTCCTAAGAAGCTTTACTTATAGCTAAAGTATTCTCATACTTCAACTCATCTTGATTTTAAATATTTTTAAAAAAGCCTGGTTTCAAGCACAGTTTTTTCATCTACTTCAAAAAACTCCGTGTGCAGATTAAAAGGCGTTTCTTCGCTACCTACCTGTTTTTTGACAAAATTGCCATCTTCCTGCATCATATATGAATTGACATTGTCGCGTAGGTTAAAGTCTAAAATATGCATAGCCTGCTTTTTCACGCTTTCGTCTACCATCAAAAATACAGACTCAATTCTTCGGTCAAAACTACGCACCATAGAATCGGCGCTTCCACCATATATTTTAGGCTCATCATTGTGATGAAAATAAAATATTCTTGAGTGCTCCAAATAATCTCCTACAATCGATTTTACTTCAATATTTTCGCTCAATCCAACTCTTTGAGGGCGAATACAACAAATGCCACGTACGATAAGCTTGATAGGTACTCCCGCTTTGGAGGCCGCATACAACTCATCAATCATACGTTTGTCCTCGAGAGAATTCATCTTCATAACAATACCACTTTTTAAGCCTTTCTGAGCATTTTTGGCCTCATTCTGAATCAGCCTAATCAACTCATTTCGCAAATCACGTGGGGCAGTAAGCAAGTATTCGTAGTGATGCGGTTGGGAGTGTCCAGTAATTACATTGAAAAACTCGGACACATCGTGCGCATAGGTTTCATTGGTGGTAAGCATCCCAATATCAGTATATAGTTTGGAAGTGCTTTCGTTGTAGTTACCACTGGCTAAATGCACATACCGGGTAACACTTTGCTCATCTTTTCGCACAATGAGCAGCATCTTAGTATGGGTTTTATACCGTCCAATTCCGTGAATAACATAGCATCCTGCTTTTTGCAAACGTTCGGCTTCTCTAATATTATTTTCTTCGTCGAAACGAGCCTTTAGCTCAAACAATACCGAGACGTGTTTTCCATTTTCAGCCGCTTTTTGTAAGGCACTGGTTACTCTGGAATGCTTGGCCAAACGATAAATAGTGATCTTAATGGCCAACACATCACGATCTTCGGCCGCATTTTCAAGAATTTGGAGCAATGGCTCAATACTATGATAGGGATGATGTAAAAGCACATCATTGTCTTTGAGATATTCAAAGTAATCTACCTCTGGCTCATGCAAACCGATCGGTAAAATAGGCGCATGTGGATGAGGTAATTTATCTCTGAAATCATCATGACCTGCAATTTGGAACAAGCTGGTGTAATCAAGTAATGTATCGCTTACAAATACATTGTCATCGTCTAGTTGCCAGCGACGCTTCAGGGTTTTCATCAACCAATCTGAATACCCCTCTTGCACCTCAATACGCACTACCCGGCCTGTTTTACGGGTTTTGATTTTTTGTTTAATTTCATCTATAAAATCGGCCTCTATATCATCACTTTCTTCCAGAGTAATGTCCCCGTTACGCGTAATTCTAAAAAGTGATACTGATACGATCTCTATATTACGATATAGCTTGTTGATCTTCCAACGAATGATTTGCTCAATGGGCACAAATATAATTTCGTCTTCGTCTCGTTCAAACTCATAAAAACGGGGTAGGTTTTGAGGAATTTGAACAAACGAAAATCGTTGTTCGTCTTTGTCGGTGCTGTGCAAATTACGGGTAACTACCCCAAAAGTAAGCACCTTGTTCATCAAAATGGGGAAGGTACGGTAATTATCATATACCATTGGGGTAAGCATTGGGAAGATCGTACGAATAAAATATACCGCAGCTTCTTCTTTTTCTTCTTCAGTCAATTCATCAATCTCCAATATTTGAAAACCATTTTCTTCGAAACGAGGCTTCAGGTTATTCTTGAAATGGTCACTTTGCTCTGCTTTGAAATGTTGAACTTCTTCCAGCAATAGTTTTTTGAATGGCTTTTCTCTCAGACCAGAATAATCAATGCGTTCTTTCCCATAGTCAATGTAGTTGTATAAACTGCCTACCCGGATCATAAAAAACTCGTCCAGGTTGGAGGCGGTAATGGCCATAAACTTCAGTTGATCGTAAATATTACGCTCAGTAACTCTGGCTTGATCCAGTACTCGCCGATTGAACTGCATCCAGCTCAAGTCTCGGCTTATGTAATTACTTTGCTGAATCAGATTTGCAACTCTTTTATTGGCAATGGGTTTGGTGGCAATATATCCTTCGGGAGTATTGGTTTCGGTGGGAGCATTAGCAATGGGGTTGTCCTCTGCTACTGCTATGTTTTCGTCTGTTGGTTGTTGTTTTTTGGTGGCCATCCGTTGTGAAAATCTTAATTTTTACAAAGAAGTTTATAAAAAATGGGAAATCGGTTCAGAATACTAAAAAAAGTCTGAATTACCAATTTCCCAAAGTTAAGTTTACCTTTAGTTGATGTAGGCTTAACCTTTATATATCCACATTCGCATACTTCGCATTTTCCTCGATAAATTCACGACGTGGTGGCACATCATCTCCCATCAACATAGAGAATAAATGATCGGCTCCTGCGGCAGATTCAATGGTTACCTGTTTCAGGTTACGGTTTTCAGGGTTCATGGTGGTTTCCCATAATTGCTCAGGGTTCATCTCTCCCAAACCTTTGTAACGCTGCACGTGTACTGATTCTGGTTTCCCATTTCCTGCCAATTCTTTGATTGCTTCATCACGCTCGTCATCATTCCAGGCATATACCTCTTTTTTACCTTTTTTCACCAAATAAAATGGCGGTAATGCGATGTATAAATAGCCGTTTTCGATCAAGTCGCGCATGTAGCGGAAAAAGAAAGTAAGGATTAAAGTACGAATGTGGCTCCCGTCCACATCAGCATCCGTCATAATAATGATTTTGTGGTAACGAAGCTTTTCCATATTCAAAGCCTTTTCGTCACCTTCTACCCCAAAGCTTACTCCGAGGGCAGTAATCATATTTTTAATTTCTTCGTTGTCGTATATCTTGTACTCTTGTGCTTTTTCTACATTTAGAATCTTACCACGCAAAGGCAAGATAGCTTGAATGTTACGATCACGTCCTTGCTTAGCACTACCTCCCGCAGAGTCTCCCTCCACCAGGTATAATTCACATTTACTGGGATCTCTTTCTGAGCAGTCAGCCAATTTCCCGGGTAGCCCAGAACCACTCAATACGTTTTTACGCTGCACCATTTCGCGAGCCTTACGGGCTGCATGACGCGCCTGAGCAGCTAAAATCACTTTCTGAACAATAGACTTCGCTTGCTTGGGATTTTCTTCCAGGTACTTGCCTAAAGCCTCACTGGTGGCTTGATTTACCACACTCATTACCTCAGAGTTACCCAACTTGGTTTTGGTTTGCCCTTCAAACTGAGGTTCGGCTACTTTTACCGAAATTACCGCAGTCAGTCCTTCACGGAAGTCATCCCCGGTCACATCTACCTTGGCTTTTTCAAGCATTCCTTCTTTATCAGCGTAAGACTTTAATGTATAAGTCAAAGCTCTGCGAAAACCTGATACGTGGGTACCACCTTCAATGGTATTGATATTGTTTACATAAGAGAATACATTCTCTGAATAAGAGCTATTGTAGGTGAAGGCCACTGCTACTGGTACGCCTGATTTTTCGCCTTCTACGTGGATAGGCTCAGGTAAAATCGCTTGGCGGGTTTCATCCAGATAACGAACAAATTCGGTCAATCCACCTTCTGAGAAAAACTCTTCGTGTAAATCGTTCCCGTCTTCCCCTTTCACTCGGTGGTCGGTCAACGTCAAACGAATACCCTTGTTCAAGAAGGCCAATTCGCGTAAACGCTGAGAAATGGTTTCGTATTTATAAACCCTTTCGGTAAAAATAGTTTCATCAGGAACAAAGTGAATGATGGTTCCAGTAATGTCGGTTTCGCCAATCACATCCACTTGGCTTTGTGGGTCTCCCTTACTGTATTTTTGTTGGAAAACTTTTCCTTCGCGGTGTACAGTAGCCGTGAGGTCGGTAGATAACGCATTCACACAAGATACCCCTACCCCGTGCAAACCACCTGATACTTGATATGTATCTTTATCAAATTTACCCCCAGCGTGAAGTACAGTCATTACGACTTCAAGCGCCGACTTTTGCATTTGGCTATTGAATCCGGTAGGAATACCACGTCCGTTGTCGGTCACGGTGATGGAATTGTCTTGATTGATCTCTACTTGAATCAAATCACAATACCCCGCAAGCGCCTCATCAATGGAGTTATCTACTACCTCCCAGATTAGGTGGTGTAATCCTCTGACCCCTACATCACCAATGTACATGGATGGACGCATTCGAACCGCTTCTAACCCTTCTAATGCGCGTATATTATCAGCAGAATATTCTGAGTTTTTGGTGTCTGAAACACCGTTTTGGTTTTCCGTAAATTCGCTCATAAT
>DMXI01000611.1 GCA_003483885.1 Microscillaceae bacterium | reverse complement strand
AATAGGTGCATATCCCTTTTTCTATAAGAATATGTTTAAACTTCATCTTCAAGGTTAAACATATTCTAAGGACTCTTTTCGTTCATTACACAAACTTATTCATGAATTTTGAGTTTCGCAAAACTGAGTAACAAAGTTTTTTCTCCAGCCTTTTCAAAAGCAATCACAGCTTTGCGATCATTGTTGTGGGCTTTTACCTCCATTACCTTGCCTAAGCCAAATTTTAGATGCTCTACCTTCATTCCTGCTTTTAGGTTTCGGGTATCGCTGGGTTTAAAATTAGGCGAGGGTTTATGATTATAATTTTGATTGGCGTTGGAAGGCGTTCGTGGACGTAAATTCTTGACAAAGCTCGTATTGGTATAAGTAGCCGCATTAGCGGTGCTTTGGCCTTGTTCTAAGAAGTTGGGGTCTATTTCCCGCAAAAAACGACTTGGTTCGCAATTTTTGATGCGCCCATATTGATAACGACTCGTAGCATAAGAAAGTATCAATTTTTTCTCAGCCCGAGTAATCGCTACATAAAATAGACGACGCTCCTCCTCTAATTCAGTACGGCTCGCCAGCATCATTTGTGAAGGAAACAAATCTTCTTCCAGTCCTACAATGTATACTTGCTTAAACTCCAATCCTTTAGCTCCGTGAATGGTCATCAAGGTCACTTTCTCGTCTCCATCGTCATCGTCTTCGTCGGCACTGGTAGCCAGCGATACTTCCTGAAGAAAAGACGTTAAGTCATTGGCCTGATTCTCTGGATTATCAACAAACTCCTTAATCGCATTCAGCAATTCCTGTACGTTTTCGTATCTTGACAAGCCCTCAATGGTTTTGTCTTCGTACAAATCTTTCAACAAGCCCGATTCTTTGGCTACCAAAGAAGCCGTTTCAAAAGCATCTAATTTGGTAGAAGCATCTTCAAACTTTTTGATCAATTCTACAAAACCCGAGATCGCCGTCACCGCTCGCCCCGTTACATGGTGGCGAATATTGGTCAACACTTCCCAAAGCGGCAATTCCTTTTCGTAAGCGGTGCTCAATATTTTTTGGAGTGTAGTACCACCAATACCTCGTTTAGGCAAGTTAATAATACGCTTCAAGGCCTCTTCATCCCGGTGGTTCACAGTGTAGCGCAAGTAGGCAATCAGGTCTTTGATTTCTCTACGTTGGTAAAACGATAGGCCACCAATAATTTTATACTTGATATTGGCCTTACGCAATGATTCTTCTATGCTTCGTGACTGGGCATTGGTACGGTACAAGATTGCAAAATCGCTGTTGGTCAGTTGATCGTGCATTTTGGCCTCAAAAATGGACTGGGCCACCATTTTTCCTTCTTCACTATCCGACATAGACTTCACTACCTTGATCAGGCTACCATCTTCGTTGGAAGTCCATACATCTTTCTGTAATTGAGCTTTGTTTTTGGCAATCAATGAATTGGCTGCTTTTACAATGGTTTTGGTAGAGCGATAGTTTTGCTCCAGGCGTATGGTCGTGAGTTTGGGGTAATCTTTTTCAAAATTGAGAATATTTTGAATATCGGCTCCCCGGAAGGCATAAATACTTTGGGCATCGTCCCCTACCACGCAAATATTTTGATGCATTGCCGCCAAACGTCGTACAATTAAATACTGCGAAAGGTTGGTATCTTGAAACTCATCTATGAGTAGGTATTTGAATTTCTTTTGGTATTTATTCAAAATCGGTGGATGATCTCGAAACAAAATATTGGTATTAAACAATAAATCGTCAAAATCCATCGCGTTGGCCTTGATGGCCCGCTCCTGGTAAATTTTATAAATACGTCCAATCTCAGGACGACGATAGGCTCGATCGTCTTCGGCATAGATGGGGTTATTGAGATACTCTCTAAAAGAAATGAGTCGGTTTTTGGCTGCTGAAATTCGGTTGAGCACTACGTTGGCTTTGTACACCTTATCATCTAAGCGTAATTCCTTCACAATCGTACGAATCAATGACTTGGAATCATCGGTATCGTAAATAGAGAAACTGCTATTGTAACCAATTTTGTCGGCCTCAAAACGCAAAATTTTGGCAAAAATGGAGTGAAACGTACCCATCCAAATATCTTTGGCGTCATTGCCAATGATTTTCTCAATACGATTTCTCATTTCACCAGCGGCCTTGTTGGTAAAAGTCAAGGCCATAATATTGTAAGCAGGTATATCTGTACTTATCAAATGCGCAATGCGATTGGTCAATACCCGCGTTTTGCCCGAACCAGCACCCGCAATAATCATAATAGGGCCATCTTTGTGTAATACTGCTTCTCGCTGAGGGTCGTTTAAGCCTTTGATGTAATCCATTTTTGTATATTTTTTTTAGAGTATTACGCTCTATCAAGTATTTGTCAATCTTTGATTTTTGGACAAAAATTTTTCTCATCCATTCTTCAAAGTTACAAAAAATCCCTCATTCATTACAGGTGAAAAGTCAAAAACTAGTCAGGAAAAAATAGGTATCTGCTCAGGAGTATTTCAACAAACTTGCTTCTAAATGCTGCTGGTGCATTGGCGTGTTTTGAGTCGCCATTTTCATTGTATAAGCCAGCTGTTTATCAGTAAACTGCCACAGCCTTTCGCTGCTAATCATTCTGGGGTCATTTTGCAATAGTACCGAAAGCCAGTGCAATTGAAAGGTGCCATTATTTTTGGTAAGCGTCCCTCGCAACACCTCTACCCGACCGCCTCCTTGGGCATTGTTTATAAAAAACACATTGTCTTCTTGTGGGTCAGGTTTTATAAAGCCAGCTTCCCAATGGCTGGGCTTATTATCGCCTTTGAGCCAGGTTTTTTGTTGGTAATAAATTGCATCACTGATTTGATTGGTCTCAAAAATTAGCTCTTCAGCATAGGCAAAATCATCTATTGGAGGAAAATATCCTTTGCCTTCTCCTCGCCAAGTCCCTAGAAGCGATGCTAATTTTGTGGTTTTAAGAGGAGTAGTTTGTTGGTGCATGGTTTTATTGGTTTGTTTGTTTTTATAGATAAAGTAACTACTCAAACAGACCCATATGCTAACATCTCACCCCTAGCAAAAGTACATCATCGGTTTGATGGTGGCCATCTTTCCAGTTATAAAAAGCTTGTTTGATATTTCTGAATTGTTCAGGTATAGGTTCCTGATGGTGTTTTTGTAGGAGCTGATATAGTTTTTTGGTCAAAAACTTTTTACCAAATTCTCCTGTCCCACCAAATTGATCCCCAAAACCATCTGAAAACAAATAAAATTCAGTGACTACTTTTTCTCCAGCATCATTACACAGGCAAATCCGATGCTTTGCATATTTTTTTATAGAAGAACCAGAGCCTCCAATGGATTTACGATCTCCTTTGATCACGTGCTGCTCATCGTTTTGAAAATACACCAGGTTGTTTTTGGCTCCCGCAAACTCTAGTACCCGTGCTTCTTTGTCTATCACTACCAAGCCCATATCCATTCCATCCTCTATTTGGGTAGCCTGTTGTCGCAAAGCCTTTTTGATGCCAATGTTCATTTCATCTAAAATACGCTCAGGGGAAGTAATATGATGGGTCACTACAATTTCGTTAAGCAATTCGTTACCGACCATGCTCAACAATGCACCAGGCACTCCATGCCCAGTACAATCTGGTTAAGAGAAATTGATGGAAAGTTGTTTGTAGTGGTGGCAGATTGTACTGGGCATGGAGTGCCTGGGGCGTTTATGACAACCATTGGGTTATTGTCTATCA
>DMXI01000501.1 GCA_003483885.1 Microscillaceae bacterium | reverse complement strand
ATGAGTTGTTTTTAAGAATAATTCTTTGGCTAATTGTTGATAAATTTACCTTTAATTCTGTGTATTAGTAGATTAATTTGGCAGTTGGGGATTTTTTTAGTTAAAGGTAAATTTATCAACAATTAGCCAAAGAATTATTCTTAAAAACAACTCATTGGCCTTTATTTACCCTATCTAAAATTTAAAATTAAACGATCCTATGAACAACCACAATAATAACAGGGTTTAGTTTGTTTTTTTCTGTGAATTGTTGTCTGACATCGTATAGCCGTTTATCTATTTTTCTAATCGTTTGCGCTCCAAACCTTCCGACAACCTTCTCAATTTCAACAACTTAACTTCACTCTGTACTTCTTGAGAATTGTCCGTGGGCACTTTTTCTATTTTTTCTTCGGCATTTTCATATTTGTTGGTTCCTACCAATACATCTTTGCCGGTTTCTACATTCGCTACCTTCTGATTCGCTACTTTTTCTATTTCGTTTTGCACAAAACCCGCCTTAAAGGCTTTGATAAATCCACCTCGCTGTTCGGTTTGTTGAAACAAATCCCAGCTTTTTTGTGCCAATTCCTTTGTTAGGTTTTCTATGTAATAAGCACCTGCTGAAGCATCTACTACTTTATCCAAATAAGATTCTTCTTTAAGCAAGGTAGATACATTGCGTGCAATGCGTCGAGCAAAAGCGTCGGGTTCGGTAAAGAAATCGTTGTAAGGCAATACACTCAAAGCATCTACTCCTCCAATGACAGCCGACATAGCCTCAGTGGTACTTCGCAGCATATTTACATTGACATCGGTAATGGTTTTGTTCCAAGTAGCCGTTTGTGCATGAATAGAGAGTGGCTGTTGAGCAGCTTTATACCCCTGCAATATTTGTTTCCAAAGTAGACGCAAAGCTCTAAACTTGGCCATTTCCATAAAATAGTTGCTGCCAGTTCCCATCGAAAACTCTACATTACGCAAAAGCAAAGATAAGTCGAGCCCCAAGTCTGTCAATTGGTGCAAATACTCTACTAAAGTAGACAGTCCAAAAGCCAGCTCTTGTACGGCATTGGCTCCTGCATTGTGCAAATTGGTGGTATTAATGGTGAGCGCTTTTACCTGTGGGCGATGGTGCGTGTAATGAATCAGCTCGGCCAGGTCTTCGAAAACCGTATTATGGTAATACCCGCTGATGGTCCAGTTGGCCAAAAAATCATAATCAACTGATCCCATCCATTCTGCTTCTTCCATTTGGGAAATAAACCCTTCAGTGCGTCCGTCAAAGGTAAATCCTAATGGCTGTTTTGTGAGGTCTATGTCTCGCAAGAGCACGCAAAAATCAATGATGGCTGCATCTACCCCAAATAAATCAAAATATACTGAATCGGCTCCTTTGGTTAAGGCTTGCACTGCCAAACGATTGGCTTCTTCGGTTAACCGGGGGGCATCTTCTACCAAAATCTCTTTTTCGTCGTCTACCCAAGGGAAAAAGTGGACAATTTCCCGATTTTGCCATTGAGCAGTATTGCCAAAATCGGCCGAAGTCAAGGCATTATTTACCTGATCCTCAGGAGTGTAAAAAGGTTGTTGGGTAATACCTTCATAAGTAGTCGCACTCAAGGTCTGGAAATCTTTGTCTTTCAGTTTTTCAATGGCTTTTTGTATCCAGGTAGCCTTGTCTGATGCTTCAAATTCCTGCAGTAATTTTTCGTGGGATTGTGTACTCATAGACTTCAAAAAATTTGGATGCAAGCTAACCAATAATTAAGGAATGCACAAAGAAGTCATCTCGACTTTTCATAGTTAATCTGAGTACACAATACTGTTTCTACCATTTTTTGTATGCGTTCGCTCAGACTTGAGCCACTTTTTCGATATAATTTCTCTTTGTATAATCCCAAAAAAGTCTCACTGGCTTTAGGTAGACCAAAAAGACTTGTCATATTTTGGTATATGGCAAATTCTCTACTAGCATTGCCTAAATACAAATTAGAAATATTTAATGATCCTAAAGTGTAGAAAAGGTACTATACAACAATATAAATACTAAATTAGTCAAGGAAGTCATTTTGATTTCACCACACATAAATCAGTATTTATTCAAACTTGAAACCCATTGATCAAATGTTTAAACACACTTCTCGCTTATTTTTATTCATTGCATTCTTCGCCAGTTTTCAGGAGTCTGGGGCTCAAACCGCTGACAAAGCCCAGGTACAGCAATATCAAAAACAATATCCCAAAGCAAAAGCAGTCATACTTAAATCCGAGATTATTTATCGGGTAAAGTTTAACAAAAAAAAGAAGCTACCCTATGTCATAGAAGACAGCAAAGAAACTTACCTGGCGCTGAAGAGAGGCGGACTCTCGCGTTATGTTTTTTATGATGAGCACAGTGAAATCAAAAAAGGTAAGCGGGTTGGAAAAGACGCGGTTATAACTAAAAGAACTAAAGTAGTATGTGGTAATTATAATGCAGACGGTATATTTTACTCAGATGCCCAGGTTTGCCAATACCCTTTTCGTTTCATCAAAGAAGGTGATACTCAAAGCCTAAACCTGATGAAGTATTACCATGACCCTCGCTATTTTACTCAAGTATTTTTTACTGACCAGTTGCCAGTGATAGAGAAAAAAATAGTGTTTGAAGTACCTCAGTGGATGACCGTTGATTTCAAAGCTTATAACTTTAAAGGGTTTGATATTCAGCAAAAAAAAATAACTCAAAGCAATGGTAGTACTCATTATATTTTTACTGCTAAGAGGCTCTCCCCTATTGAAACTTATGATGATGTGCCAGGACAAACCTATACTTATCCTCACTTACTGATCTTGTTCAAAGACTTCAAGAAGAATAACCAAACTACTACTTTGCTTGGCTCAGTAGATGACTTGTACCTATGGTATAGAGCGGTGGCCGACAAGGTAGAAAATCATCCCGAAAAACTAAAATCGATAGTCAATGACCTACTCAAAGGTGTAGATAACCCTGAGCAAAAGGTAAAGGCCATTTTTTATTGGGTGCAAGACAACATTCGATACATTGCTTTTGAGGATGGCATTGCTGCTTTTAAGCCGGAAGATGCCCAAAAGGTATATGCCAAAAAATATGGTGATTGTAAAGGAATGGCTAACCTGATGAAGAGTATGCTCAAGGTGGCTGGATTTGACGCACGTCTTACCTGGATTGGTACCAATCACTTGGTCTATGACTACTCTACCCCTTCTATTGCGGTGGCCAACCATATGATTTGTACCCTGCTCCTCAATGGCAAAAAGTATTACCTGGATGCTACCGAAAAGTACATTCCTTTTGGTAAATATGCGGAGCGAATCCAAGGGCGACCAATTTTGATAGAAAACGGAGAGAAATATTGGTTAGAAAAAATTCCTGTAGCGCAAAAAGAAGCCAACCAAGTACTGAAAACGCATTTTTTTGAGATTCAAGGCGAAAGTCTGGTAGGACAAGGCAAGCATACTTATCGTGGAGAACAGCAGAAAGAAATCTTGTATTACCTGAATTTCTCCAGTCAGAAAAAAACCTCTGAACTGGTGCAACTCCTGGTAGATAATAATAATAAAAACTGTCACTTGGATAGCCTACGCTTTAGCAACCCCAACCAAAGAGGTGGTAGTTTTACCATTGATTATCAGATAAAACTGGATAATAAGGCAGCTAGCTTTGACAATGACATTTATGTGGATCTTGATTTTTACAAAGAGTTTAAAGGTTTTAAGGCCGAAAAAGATCGGTTAAGTAATCTTAATCTTAGAGAAAAGGTGTATCGCCAATCAAAGGTGGTTTTACAGATTCCTGCCGGGTACCAGGTAAAGCATTTGCCTAAAAACCTAAACATCACAAACCCTTCTTTTAGTATTCAGGTAAGTTTTACCACTACCAAAAATAGTCAAATTATATACAACAAAACCATTGCGACTACTAATCCTGTGATTCAAAAAGCTGATTTTGTAGCTTGGAATGAGGCTATAGACGCTTTGGGCAAAATGTATAATGATCAAGTGATACTTACGAAACTTAAAAAATAAGCTTTAAAATGAGACAAATAATAAGTGGAACTATATTACTTATGCTATCCCTACAATTGACCTTTGGTCAAAAGCACGAACAAATACAAGAAAAAATGTGGGGGATCTCCAATCCAGCCTTTGCTATTACAGAAGTACCAGAAAAATGGAAAAAGGAGTCAGCGGTAATTATGGCAAGGCACATAGAGTATGAATTTAAATTTCGTGCAAACACCTTTCATGATTATACTTATTTGCGACAAAGGATCAAGTTACAGGATAAAAATGCTGTACAAAAGTTCTCTGAACTTTCTTTTTTGAGCTATTCAAGAGAGAAAGTATACAACTCATACTTTTCATATGATGCTGGAAGAAGTATAAGATTTGCTGTTATTTTCAGTAATAAGACTTATCTAGGCATTAGAATTATAAAACCTAGCGGTAAAATCATAGAAGTTGATCCCCAAAAAGAGGTTGTAAAATTAAAAACAAATAAAAAAGGGTATGAAAAAATTGCTATCCCTAATTTAGAGGTAGGAGATATTTTGGATTACTACCAATGCGATTTTATCACAAATGGTCAACAGCTAAGTGAGGTGAAAGAACACTTTTTTGCTGATGAATATCCTGTTCTGAATCAAACTTTTAAAGTCAGACTCCATCGTGAAATGTTTCTCAGGTACATGTGTATGAATGGATTTCCTGCTTTGAAATTAACAAACATAAGAGGAAAATCCATCGAAGAATATACCGCCTATTATACCAAGCAAGTACTCAAAAAAAATCTACAATGGTTTTACCCGAGAAGATCCCTACCCGTCATTCGTTTTCAAATTTCACGATATACAAGAGGCTCTCAAAACAATTATTCTCAGCAAAATTTGCGAGAAAGTCTTTTCACTCAAAAACCCAAATGGTTAAGATTTTTAAAGAAAAGATGTAAACAAAAATACCGCAAAGGATTAAAAAAGTTGTCTAAAGAAACACTCGTCAAAGAAATGTTTTATGTAGCTCGTTGGTGGTATCGTGAACTAGGCATTTTATTGTCTTCTGATCAGGAACCTGGGTATTTACACAAAAAAAGGCTTCAAGTATATGCTGTGGCTCAAGAAATGGCTTATGTACTTGACAAATACAATATCAAATATCAGTTTGTGGTGGTATCACCAAGGCATATTTCACCTGTAGAGCAACTTGGCTTTTATTTCGAAAGGGTTATTTTATTGAAGGTAGAAAACCCTGCTTGTTGGTTACACTTATCCTCTGGACATAGTCTATTTAAAACTATTGCTCCTACAGTACAAGGGGTAAAACCTCGGCTTTTGGCTCCTAAATGGGAAGTAAAGTATTTGACCAACACGCCAATATCTCCATTATCATTTAATAAAGTGAACAGTGTACAACAAGTCACATTGAGTAAACAAAATACATTAAATATTACAAGGTCACAACAAATTTCCGGAGCCATCAAACTTGGTTACCAACAAGCAGTACTTACCAAGCTCGACATTGCCCAATCGGCGATCAAGATTGATATTGCTAGATTTGCTCTCGCTCTTAAACACCCTGAACTTTTGAGTAGTAGAAAAAAAATCAAAAAAGAAAGATCTACACAAGAACGACTTGCGCGAGTGAAAACTATGATTGAAGACGAATATGATCAAAAAATAGAGAAAGTAGAGTCATTTGAATTGGTGCAGCCGGGGCGTACTGAGGAACATCCCAACCTGATTTTCAAAGATGCTTTTACCCTCAATGGGTTTGTGAAAAAAGTTGGGCCAAACTACATCATCGAAGCGGGAAAACTGATTGGTGGACAGGTAGAAATCAAGGAAAACCAACGAAAACGCAAATACGACATTTATATGGATTATCCGCGTAGCTTTGAGCACACGATCAACTTTCAAATTCCAGGTGGATATGAGGTCAAAGGCATAGACAAGTTTAACTTTAAGGTAGAAAACGAAACTGGAGGATTTATCAGTTCTGCCACTAAAGAGGGCAACAAGATCATCATTAAAAGCCGGAAATTCTACAAGCACAATTTTGAGAAAGCCGAAGATTGGGGCAAAATGGTGGAGTTTCTGGATGCGGCATATCAGTTTACTCAGCAGAAGTTATTGCTTAGAAAAACATTAGACTAGACACACGATTTGTAAAGCAGAAAACATATGAGTTTTCTCATTGATTTCGCATAAAATAACAATCAGGCTAAGTGTAATCTAACTAAACAGGTGATCAAGTAATTTTTATAAAACCTAAATAACTCATCAAAACAATGAAACAAAAAGGAATAATAAGTGGAATCTTGTTATTGGTATTGTCTCTACAGTTAGGCTTTAGCCAGACTAAAAAGGAGATCCAACAGGTAAAGAAGAAAATGTGGGAAACCTATGATCCAGCCTTTAAGGTTACCAAAATACCAGATAAATGGAAAAATGAAGCGGCGGTGGTTATTGCTAAAAAAGCAATCTATGAATATAGTTGTAGTGCGCGTCGGTTTACGAGCAAGAAATATTTTCATATTCGCATCAAGCTGTTAAACCAAGGTTTGGTAAAAGCTTATTCTCAGTTTTCTATTTACAATCAGGGCTTGTTTGAAGGTATTCCGTTATTGATGACTAATCCTAAAAAAACGCAGGTGATCCTTGGTATAAAAGTAGTAAAACCTGACGGGAGAGAAACCGAGGTAGACTTTGATCAAGACGCGGTGAAAATACAAAACGGCAAGGTTTCTTATAAAAAAGTAGCGATTGCGAACCTACAGCTAGGGGATATTATAGACTATTATTACTACGTTTATCAAAGCAAAAAGCTAAAAAAGTTTTTACAACCTCAACCTACTCAGAGTTTCAACATTGTAAGCAAGTTACCTACCTTAAGCCAAAACCTCACAGTTGGCCTTTCTGGTTTTATATACTTAAAGTATGCTTCTTTAAATGATGCTCCAGCATTTACTAAAAGAAATGGTACAAAAGCCCGCAACAAAATGAAACGCGAGGTATATACCTTAAATGTACGCAATCAAAAAGGAGATAATAATCCATATTGGGTAAACCAGGTGGCTTCTTATCCTTTGGTTCATTTTCAGGGAATCGTTGACTTTCGAGATCAAGAGCAATTTGCCCAGGCTCTAAAAGTAACCACTCTGGATAGTGAAGATCCTGAAAAATATGCCAGGATTCCATTTCGTCCTACTCAACCCGATTGGTTTCGCTCATTGGCCCAAAGATCTCGGGCAAAATATAACTCCCCACTTAAAACTTTATCTCAAAAAATCATTGCGCAGCAAGTTTTCCAAGCCATACGCTTTTGGTATTATGAAGTGGATATCTTTTTACCCACTAGTAAAAGGAAAGAAATACTTGCTCAGAAACTGTTAAAGCATTACAATTTTTATAGTAATTTCAACTATGTACTCGATCGGTTTGAGATTCCTTACAATGCCATTGTACTACTGCCCCGAACTCCAAACTCAGCCATTACCCCTCCTGAGCCCTCGGGTTTTGAAGTGTTTCTTGAAACAAAAAAGGATAGGAAAATTATCATGTTTCCCCGAATACACCAACTCTCTCACGAAATCCCTTACCAACTTCAAGGGGTTAGAGGCACAAGGTTAGAAATTACCAAGACAAATTACAGAATGAAGCTTGATCCAAGCCCCTGCAAGGTATCTATCACTGAGGCGGATCAAAATGGTCTCAGTGCCTCGTTCAATGTACAATTGAAGAACCAACAACTCGATATGAAGCGAACCTGGAAAGTGTTTGGCGCACACAAAATCAACTATCAAGTCGATTTGCTTACCAAGTTAGATATAGCGAATTCGGCATTTCAGCCAGATCACCCAGCATTGGTAGAAGGCCGAAAAAAATTTGATGCCCAAGAAGCCAATCAGAAGCGACTTAAGCGAGTAAAAAGAATGATCGAGAATGAGTATGAGCAAAAAATAGAGAAAGTAGCGTCTTTTGAATTGGTACAGCCAGGGCGTACCGAGGAATATCCCAACTTGATTTTTAAGGATGCTTTTATGCTGAATGCATTTGTAAAAAAAGTAGGTCCAAACTACATCATAGAGGCCGGAAAACTGATTGGTGGACAGGTAGAAATCAAGGAAAATCAGCGGAAACGCAAATATGATATTTATATGGATTATCCGCGCACTTTTGAGTACACGATCCGCTTCCAGATTCCAACAGGTTACGAGGTAAAAGGGTTAGATAAATTTAACTTTAAGGTAGAAAATGAGACCGGAGGATTTATCAGTTCTGCCACCAAAGAAGACAACAAAGTCATCATCAAAAGCCGAAAGTTCTACAAGCATAATTTTGAGAAAGCCAAAGATTGGGGCAAGATGGTGGAGTTTCTGGATGCGGCGTATCAGTTTACGCAGCAGAAACTGCTTCTGAAACCAAGCTCTAAATAAGCTTGCTTCCTGTAATTTTATAACCTGAGTGCTTCTAATCTTATAGTACTCAGGTCCTCTTACTTTCTATCTCTCCTTCGTTTATCCCTCTTTTGTCATCTATCAGAACTTTGCCCAAAATGCCCAACTTTTTGACTAAAATGACTAGGCTGTACCTTACTGGTTTTTAGTTTATTCGCACCATCATTAAACAATTACAGACGAATGAATAAAACTCAAAGGATAGCTTTGTTGCTATTGTGCGTACTGATACAAACTGGCTGGAGCCAAAGTAAAAAGGAAATCAGAAAAGTTGAGGAATTGATGTGGAGTGGCAATGATCCCGATTTTGCGGTTACCAAGATTCCTGACAAATGGAAAAATGAATCAGCGGTATTTATTGCCCGTAAACTTTCAGATGAGTATTGGCTCAATGCCAACACCTATGGACGCATTGCTTATCGCCATTACCGGGTTAAATTATTAGACAAAAGTGCGGTAGAAGAATTTTCGGAGTTCTCTTTTCTCAAGGGCAGCCACAAGATGGGCATGTTCAAGCGAGCCCGACAAGGCAGGTGGGCCAGTAAAGACAAAGTATTTGTGGGATTTAAGGTGATTAAACCCAATGGTAAGGAAGAGAAAATTGACTTGCACACCAATATGGTCGAGATGCAATCGACCAAAAATGATTATAAAAAAGTAGCCATACCAAACCTCGCCCCAGGAGACATTATTGATTATTATCATTATGTAGAGCAAAAGATCATCAAGTTATATTATCTTGGATTCAATACCCATAACCTGAGTGACCAACACCCTATTTTAAAGCAGCATATTTCTATTACCATTCCTCCCAAGTTAGAACTAAGGTGCGATGTTTTGGGCAACGCTCCTTTGCCTACGCTTGAAAACAGCCGAAAAAGGCTTAAGACTTATAGTCACTCTTACAATAACCAAGAAGGTTATGTAAAACCTATATGGATATACCCCAACAAAACCATCCCTACCATTCGCTGGCGAGTATTATGGGCGTATGAAACCAAAAACCGAGGTCGTTTAATCAATAACCTTTCTAATACAAGGCTTAAGAAACATTATCAAGTTGATTTAATCAAAAACGACAACAATATGTATAAGGAGTTTAGAAAATGGGCGGAGAAAAAAAATAGTAAAAAGCTCAAAGAACTTCCTAGAAAAACCGTACTCAAAGATCTTTTTTATTATTCTCGATTTTATTGGGGAGAAAAGCTAAGGCTACGACGTACCTACAAAAAGTTTCGTTCACTCCAATCCAGCATGGCCTCCAACTACTTTAGCCGTATAGGATACGTTTTAAGAAAACTCAAGATTCCTTTTGATATTTCAGTAGCAGTGTTTAGGCATGTGGGTGATACCGAACGTCAAATTGGTTTTAGTGGTTGTCAGGTATTACTTCGTACTCCCGATGCCCTCATTGGCCCTCCTTATATTCATATTATGTATGATGAATTACCATTTCGTGTGCAAGGAGTGAAAGCCAAAGTAATTTATAGCTCAGGTGCGATGACCAAGCCCAAAATGTTTACTACCCCTATACTCCCCAACAATGGTGTACAAACAACGCTTGACGTGTCAGTAGATCAGCAAGCTTTAAAGCTCAAACGTAACACTCAAGTATCAGGAGCTAATAAATATCGCTTCCAAACAAGGTTAGTCACTCAGTTGGATATGGCCAATTCATCACTGATTCCAGATCACCCTTACCTTGTAGAAGACAAACCCAAGTATAAAAAGGAAAAAGGTCGTAAGTGGCGTTTAGGTAATCTCAAAAAACTCATAGAAGACGAATATGATCAAAAAATAGAGAAGGTAGAATCATTTGAATTGGTGCAACCGGGGCGTACCGAGAAGCATCGTGATATGATTTTCAAAGATGCTTTTACTCTCAATGCGTTTGTGAAAAAAGTTGGCCCAAACTATATCATCGAAGCGGGAAAACTGATTGGTGGACAGGTAGAAATCAAGGAAAATCAGCGAACACGCAAATACGACATTTACATGGATTATCCGCGTAGCTTTGAGCACACGATCAACTTCCAGGTTCCAGCAGGATATGAAGTCAAAGGAGTAGATAAATTTAACTTTAAGGTAGAAAACGAAACTGGAGGATTTATCAGTTCTGCCACTAAGGAAGGTAACAAAGTCATCATCAAAAGCCGGAAATTCTACAAACACAATTTCGAGAAAGCCGAAGACTGGGACAAGATGGTGAAGTTTCTGGATGCAGCGTATCAGTTTACGCAGCAGAAATTATTACTCAGCAAAACATCAGATTAAGTATATCAGTTTTATTAAGTACAAAGGAGGCTATTTTTAGTCTCCTTTTCTTATTTTTACCCCTCATCAAAAAATCAACTCCTACGATTTATGAACACAGAAAATATATTGAATTTTCTCACTGATTTAGCGCAAAATAACAACCGGGACTGGATGCACGCCAACAAAAAGGTATATCAGCAAGCCAAAGCCGATTTTGAGGACTTAACCACCGAAATTATTGAAGGAATCGCGGCCTTTGATCCTAATGTAGAAGGACTTACTGCCAAAGACTGTGTATTTCGCCTCAATCGGGACATTCGTTTTAGCAAAGATAAAAGTCCTTACAAATTGAATTTTGGGGCTTCTATTACCAAAGGGGGCCGTAAGTCACATTGGGCAGGGTATTATTTACAGATTCAACCCAATGGTGAATCGTTTATGGCAGGAGGTAGCTATATGCCCGCTGGAGAAAATCTGGCTAAAATTCGCCAGGAGATTGACTACAATGCCGATGATTTGAGAAAATTGCTGGCGGCTGATGATTTCAAGAAGTATTTTAAGGAATTGGAAGGCGACGCCGTAAAAACAGCTCCCAAAGGTTATTCTAAGGACAATCCTAACATTGATTTACTCCGCCGTAAGAGTTTTATTATGTGGCACAAGGTAACCGATAAGCAAGTACAAGCCAAAGGTTATAAAAAACACATCCTGGACGTATTTCAGGCGATGAAACCTTTGAATGATTTTTTGAATGTGGCCATGGAGTAAACAAAATTTAAAGGTTGAATGGTTTTATTGTTAGAGAGTAGAACCATTCAACCATCCTTGATTAAAACTTAATCATTGGCCTTAAAATGCGACGTTTATTTATTTTAAAGACTCGTTTTTTGAAAAATCTGAGGATGATACCTGTCAGTATCAAAGAACCACTAATAATTACCGCCTCCCGATGCACGGTAAAAGGCTTGCTTCCAGGATTATCATCTACTGCAGGGTTGAGCATATCTAATGCAAAATAGCCTAATCCGGCAATGGGTAAAAGCACTGAACCTGAATGTATAAACCATCCTGGGTTTCGCACATAGACTTTATCAATATTCTCAAGTGGCAAATTCCCTCCTAAAATTCCTAGTTGAGTTTTACCCACACTCTCTATCTTGGTCTCGAAGCGTTCTTTGCTTCCTTTTACTTTAAACTCAAACGAATTTCCCCGATAAAATCGGAATCGCCGCACCTTTCCAAATCTTCGGTGAACATCCAGGGCCAAGAAACGAGGTCCTGTAATTTCTTTATTTTGTTTGGTAGCAGCGGTATCAGTTTTGGTGCTATCACGACGTGTTTCCACGCCTTGCTCTTGGGCCAGCAGAGTTTGTGTACACAACAGCCCTATCAAAAATAAGTAAAAACATAAGTTATTTTTCATGTAGGAATCAAGTGGTTTAAGCTTTCTATAAACAGAAAAGAGACTGTCTTTGTTTAAAGATAGTCTCTTTCTGTACGTGATACAAAATAAACACGTTGCAATCCCGTTTTACTTGGATGTTCTTACGGTTTAATCTTTCTTTTGGTCTTCTTCGGGTACTTGTCCCATATCACGACGCACCAAAAACTGCTTAAGTGCTACCACATAAGCATCGGCATTGTTGGCAATTTTAGCCGCCGTTTTGTAACAGCGTAAAGCATCGGTATAAAATCCTTTGTCTTCAAAGAAAAACGCTTCAGATAACTTCTGCGAAGCCTCATCGCCTTCAGTATTGGTGTTTTTAAACGAAGCATAGGCTTTGTTAAACTTAGGTGCATCTTCTTCGTCCAGACGAAACAATCCATACTTATCTGATTTTATTTTTCTTTCTTTAGACTCAATCACTATCAGAAAATCTTGGGCATTTTTTAACTGGCCCTGACTAAAATCTACCGTAGTTATCGTGTCGGTCAAGGTTTTGGTATAAAAAACCTTTTCCTCAAAACGATCGGTAATTTTCAAGAGGTAGTTTTTGGTGCCTACCAATGCTTGCCAGGAAATGGTGATTTTGGGCTGATAGAAATTAGAAGATTCTGGTAAGTATACACTAAAAGCATTGAAAGTAGCTCGTTTTACCGATCCAGTTACATTCATATACTTGTATCGGTTGGCATTGATGTTTTGATTTCCATTTTTGGTAAGTTCCGAAATCACATAAGTTACATAACGCCCCGTGGCCGATTTACGCTTGGTCGCTAGTTTTTGCTCCAGACTGGCAATGTTATAAGTTCCAGCTTTGCTTATTTGTACAGTTCCCCCTGATTTGTGCACCAGGCTCAAGTAACTTCGCGAGGAAACATTTACATTTTGATTTCCTGCAAGGCTGTTGCCTACGTACAGTTTTTTATTCTTGCCAGCAATGGTGTTTTTTCCGCTGCTTGCCAATACTCTAAATTTACTTTGGGCCTGAACCCCGATTGTCAATACGCCACAAGCAACCACTAATAATATATTTTTCATCATGATCTTTAAGGTGTAGGTAATGTTGGTATTGAGGCATTGCCTCAGTAGTTAAAACGTGTAATGTTTAATTTTTGGTAAATTTTCAAGAAAAATCTAATGCATATACGGGGAAACTGATTTTTTGTGTTACAATTTTAAGATGAATTTTCTTCAATGAGGTCATTATAAGTCTTCATATTGAATAATAAATGGTTTATTTTCAGGAGTATATCGTGCCAATACACCACAAAAAAAACCACCCCAAAAGAGGTGGTTTATAATTGGTTATCAATATGTATAAGATAATGAAATGCTTATTTCTTGTTGTCCTTCAAGTATTTCTCGTAGTCTCCAATACCGTGACGGATCATAAACTGACGGAAAGCAGTATCGTACGCTTCATCTCCACCCGATATTTTCACAGCTTCTTTGTAGCTCTTCATTGCATCTACATAAAATTCGTGCTTCTCAAAAATAAACGCCTCAGTAAGTTTGTCAGCGGCATTCATTTTACCAGAAATGGTCTTTTTGAAAGCATCGTACTCTTTTTTGAATGCAGGAGCTTTTTCTACTTCAATAGGGCCAATCTGGTAAGGCTCAGATTTGATGTTGGTACGCTCTTGTGAGCTCACATTAAAGATAAACATTGCGCTTTCGCTTTTGATATCTTTGAAATTGATCGCTACCGTAGTATCTGCGGTTTCCTGAGAGAATACCTCTTCGCCAAACTCGTCTACCAAGGTCACCTTGTATTTTTTGGTCATTGCCAATGGATTCCACTTTACTTCTACTTGTGGGTTGAAAAAGTTACTGGTAGAGGCCAAGAATACTTTAAACTTGTTAAAAGTAGTTTCTCTTTTTACCGATCCAGTTACATTCATGTATTTGTAACGGTTTCGGTTGATATTTTCCTTACCGTTTTTGGTCAACTCACTGATAATATAAGTGGCATAACGCTTAGAAGCAGAAGCTTTGGTTTTGGCCAACTTTTGCTCCAAAGAGGAAATACTGTAGGTTCCTGCTTTACTGATTTGAACTGTTCCACCAGACTTGTGTACCAAACTTAGGTAACTACGAGGAGAAACTGTTACTCTGTTTTTTGACTGTAGGGTAGTTCCTACATACAATTTTTTTGCTTGTCCTGAAATCTTACTCTGGCCGCTGCTCGCAAGCACTCTAAAAGCGTATTGGGCTT
>DMXI01000609.1 GCA_003483885.1 Microscillaceae bacterium | reverse complement strand
AAGCCCCTCTTACTCTCCCCGAGGGGAGAAACCGTCGCGGATAAACTACTGCGAGTAACGTTCCTCCCTTTTTGGGGAGGTTAGGAGGGGCTTAGCCAGAATACTGACAACCTTAATAAGAATGAGAGGAAAAAATTCACTAATTTTTAACACCCTACCTGTCAGTTCTGGAATAAAATCATTAAAACAAATTACGGGCTTCTTCTTTGATGTAGCTCAATGCCCCAAAAGTAGGGTTGATGTCGTGGTCACGGGCATTTTCTAAAATCTTTTTGGATAATTCGATGCCTGGGGCACCTTCTTCCAACGATGCCGCCGAGTTGTTGATGAGCAAAATGCTTTCTTGTACCGCTTGTCTGGTCAAGTTCCAGGCTTCGTCAGACATGTACAATTGCTGCGAAAGGTTATGATTAAATTCGTTGTTGATTTCAAGCAATAGAATTTGTTGAAAGGCCCCTACTACTACTTCAGTTGGGTCTAAGCGACGCAACATGTTACCAGGTGATATACGCTCCAACAACAATATAATACGTTCGTAAGCCTGTAACCTGATTGGTAGCGACTCTTTTTGGTTTTCTATCAGTCGTTCTTGTTCCTGGGCTTTGATAACCGCATATTTTTCCTTTAGCTCTTTGTTGGTAAATGAGCGCACAACCAAAAACATGGCGTACAATACCAATCCGGCAGGAAGGGTGATTTTTAAAATCTCAATTAATGCATCCATAAAATTTCATTGACTTATACCTGATTATCAGGCACTTGTTACTCTTTATTGAATAGTGTTAATAAAAATATCATCTTACAAAAGCACACAACCCTTTTGCATTTACTAACAATTCTGGTGTATTTTTACTTTCGCAAACTTATTCCATTATACTAAGGTGTACAAGACCAATGGAGCTTTTTTGTAATTTTTTTGTTTTGATTAAATGAAAGAACTTCCTCTGACAATCACCCCAGAAGCGCTGAAAGCTACTCAGCAAATTATGCAAAGCAAAGACATTCCGGCCAAGTATGGGCTTCGGATAGGCATTCGAGGAAAAGGCTGTGCCGGAAGTCAGGAGTTTTTGCTAGGGTTTGACACTCCTTCTGTACAAGATCAGACTTTTCAGTACGAGGGCTTACCTATCTATATCGATCGAGCGCATTTGATGTATGTCATTGGGCTTGAGCTGGCCTATGAAACCGATGAGGAGGGAAACCAAGGGTTTGCTTTTAATAATCCGAAGTAGTACACTTTTTTAATAGTCTTTTTGGGTGAAAACTTAATCGTGATACGGGTAGGCTTGGCCACGCTATAGACGCTCGCCAAGTTTGGATGACAACTCTAGTAGAGTGCTTGTCACCCATAGCACCGCGAAGGGTCTGAGTAGTAAACTGTATTCAGATGCTTCGCTGCGCTCTGCATGACACGTAATATTCCCACAACTAAATCTAATGCGGTTATCGATAGATAGGCCAAGGTCAACTTCATTGGTCACTCTATCAATCTTGCGTATTTTTGGGTTTTACTGGGGTCTATTTTTACCAGGATTTTATAGACATCCTGCCGCATTTCTTTAGAGGCTCTTGAAAAAATATTGATGAGTTCGTCGGCTTTGGCTTCCATAAAACTCCGAATCAGTATAGCAGAGGGTTTGAGCGTGTTTACCTGCTCCATTTTCTTGAGTACTTCAAATATTTTTTCTCTGGATTTTCCGGGGGTAAACAGGAAACGATCCAATCCTTGACGATGGTATTCGTATACACCTTCGCGGAAAGGTTTCATTTGTTGGCTCATCAGGTTTTCTGACAACCAATAGCGATTTCTACGGTCTTGGTTGGGTCTCCAGCCTGGTTGGGAGGCCGATTGGGCATTATTGACTACTTGTAAGGCTCTTTCGGCGTAAGGGTTGCCACCACCAATTTTGAAACTATCGTAGTCCATAGCCAACACCACATAGGCGTAAAAAGCCAACATCGAGGTAAGGTTATTATTGAAGGCGTTGTCGTTATAAAGTAAGGGTTGGGCTTGACTATAGTTAAACTGAAAGTTACGATCTATATAATTGATCATAACCGATTCGTAGGTGGTTTTGTATATTGGACGTACTGCGCGCAACTGGGCGGTGGCTTGAAAGCTCGTCAGACTCAAGGCATTGGTAATATTGATACGTAAATCGCAATCTATTTTTTCTATTTCTTCAAAATCATCTTCGGTCCAGCGCTGTCCATTCAAAAAGGTATTAATGTCTGTTTTGAGGTTATTGAAAATCGCTTTTTCAGTTACCTGGGCGGTGTTCAACTGACTCGTAATTACTTCTACTCTCCATTTTATTTGAGCCTGGGCTTGTACCATCCACAAGCAAAAGAAAGGAAATATCAATTTTTTGATCATAAGAATACACTGTTAAACTTTTGGTTGGCAATCTATACGTGTTGGTACGCGCAAAAATGTACGTTCATTCGCAAAAATATGAAAACTAACCCAGGATTATAGAAATTTTCAAGATTAGCGTTTAGATTAAGCAGTAATAAAGTCTTGTAGTTCGGCTTCGGAGGGGTTGAAGCATAATTGCCCAAGTGGCTTGAGTACTTTTTGTAGTTGAGCATGTTCGCCTAACAAGACGGCTTTTATCTTGGTTTTTTGCCGATGTAACTGTGGAATAAGTTTTAACAAACCACCTAAACTGCTCTCAGGTGTAGCATTAACCAGCAATACAATGTTTTCGGCTTGTTGTACCATTTGGATCACATAGTCTATGATCATTCCTTCCGAGAAATTGTCGAAATCGTACCAATAAAAGTCAGGTAATTGGTCCAAGATTGCTGCTTTCATTGGAATTTGATATTCAAATGATGGCTCAGGGGTCACTTTTGCGTATAAGCACACTTTTGGAGGAAATTCGGCAGACATTGTTTTAGGGTATTATTTTTAAAAAGTCCCCAAAGGTAAAATACTCCCTCCATAAAACCGCTCTCTTATGTAACTTGTCGGAAGGAGGACTTGGGGCTACCACACAGCGAACAACAATAATCGGGAGGTAGTTGCGCAAAAGGAATGCCTTTGGCTATACCGGCTAACTCATCGCCAAAATCTTCGTCGTAGATAGTCATACAATTGGTACACTGAAAAATCAATTTGGTTTTTTGTTCTTCTCGCGAGTAAGTAGTCTGATCCAGGGTATTTTCGGGAGATTCAAGCTGATCGTAGTACATACGGCTTAGCTCCATCAGCAAAGGGGGTATAATTTCGGTGTGAATGTTTTTAGCATAATAAAAATATTCACTAAGATTTGGGTTAAAATCTTTGGAATACAAAATGTTGTAAGTGTCTGGTTCGTTGGCACCTTGTCGAGGATTTTTTTCTATGACTACCGAAGTGAACAACACTACATCTTGCTGGGTATTGATCGTAAAAGTAAGTCCGTAGGTGCTAATGTCTTGCTGGTCTAGTACCCGAACTAAATAGTTTTTGAGTTCTAATGCTTCTTCATCTAGCACTGGCAAATGCCAATTGAGTTCTAGTGAGGAATGCCGCATATTGATTCCAAACTTTCCTAATAGCTTTTCCCAAGCAAAGCGATCTTTTTCCAGAATTCCGTGCACTATGAATGATTTCCAGGGAGTAAGACTAATTTTCCCAATTTTGGTTTCCAAACACAGTTCACATAAACCTTTTAGAAAAGCACTGTTGAATTTATTGTTTCGCCAGTATAAACCCAGCCAATACTTTCCCTCTTCTATTCGATTCATGCCTTCATAATACGGAAAGTTAGCGGCCGGATATATCAAATCTTCTTTGATTTTCTGGGTATGTACTTTTATACGTTCATTGATTTTTTGGTGTAATTCTACATAATTATCAAATGCTTCGGTGTGAACGATTTCCTCTATGGCTTGAGAAATTCGGGCAATATCTAATCCGTAGATCAAATGGGGAAAACGCCAGGGCTTGGTGCTAAATTGGTCGAGTCGTAAATACAAATACCAATAGTCGGGAATAGAAGACGCAATAAAATTGATGTTTCCGGTAAATAATGGCACCAAACTTTGCAAAGGATCGACCAGGTTGACCTTCAAACGAGGCTGATAGGTAAAACTTTCTAAAATATAGTGATAAATATGCGGAGCCAGCCACTGACGATTAGGCATCACGTCTAGTGCCACATAAGAACTCATGATGTTTTGGTATTCCTCATCGGCGAAATAGTAGTCGGCTTGAATGGGTTCAAAAATTTCCTGGAGTCTTTCTCGGCTGTGCTCGGTAGCAGGAAACAAAATGTCTTGACGGGACCCAAAATGCACATATTTATTTCCCAATTTATTGGATATGTCTATGACTTTGAGCAAGTCGCCAGGAGAGATAATCCCTCCTTTGACAAATACCCTCATCAGTTGCTGTTTCCTTGCTTTGAGGTCTTGGATGCTGTTTTCTAAGATTGCTTCTTTATCCATAAATGTTCGTTTAGTACCCTGGAACAAAAGTTTATTTTTATTTACGCAACTATTCTAAAATTTCCACTTCTTGTATGGTCTTACCGATAGGGAGACCATACAATGCTTTCTTTGGTCTCGCTACGCTAAGACCAAAGACTTGAGGAAGTTTTTAAAATGGTAAATTATTTTTGTTCCACGGTATTTAGCCTTTTTTCAAGAGTTCTATTTTATAGCTTTCTACCAGGTTTTTCACCTCCGATTTGCAAGTACCACAACCCTGTCCGGCTCCAGTCTGCTGACAAATTGCCTGAAAGTCAGGGCCATTGTTTTCAATGGCTTGTTGAATATTCCCTACCCCCACATTGCTACAGGCACAAAGTAACTCCCCTATTACAGGAGTCAAGTTAACACCTGAGCGAAGCAATTCCATTCTTTTTTCCGAAAGTTCTGTTCCTTCCTCAATCAGGCTCTTAAACTCGGCAAACTCAGCTTTATCTCCCATTAAAATAGCTCCTACCAATTTATCTTGGTATACAATGCATTTTTTGTAATAGTACTTACTCTGATCCAGCAAAATGATTTCTTCGTAACCTTTGGCTCCATTGGGTACCTCAGATATTCCCAGGGTACACAAATCTATTTGGGCTAACTTCAGAATATTCATCAAAATGGTTCCCTGATAACTACTCCCCAAATCTCCACTAAGATAATTGGCCAGCACATTGGCTTGTGCTTCAGCCGCCGCAGTGATTCCACTGAGTTTTTGACGATGTTCGGCTATTTCGCCTATGGCAAATATATCAGGATCGTTGGTTTGCAAATAATCATTGACCAATACGCCTTTGCCACATTGAACATCTACTGCTTTGGCCAGCTCTACATTGGGGCGAGTACCTATGGCATATACCAGGGCCTCACAATGAATGGGTTTACCACTTTTGAGATGAGCCACTAATTGGTTGGCGTTGTTGGTGGTGGTAATATCTTTCACCTCATCGTTCAAAAATACCTGCACCCCCATATCTTCTATAATTTCCAGCAAAAGTTTACTAGCTAAAGGGTCTAGTTGTCTTTGCATCAATCGGGAGGCTAATTGCACAATGGTTACTTCTAAGTTGGTCTCTCTCAAAGCCCCCGCCAGCTCGAGGCCCAGTAAACCTCCTCCCACAATTACTACCTGTTTTTTACCCTGAAGGTATCTTTTGAGTTCATCGGCATTTTTGCGGCTTCGTAAAGTAAAAATCCCAGGTAAATGCACGGGCACTCCAGGAGGCAGAAATGCACGACTACCTGTAGCCAATATGAGTTTGTCATAAGTATGGGTATTGCCCTTGGAGTCTACTACGGTTTTAGCTACTCTATCTATTTTTTCGATGCTGGTGGCTTGATGCAAGTATACATTTAATTGTTCAAATTCGTCATTCTTAAATTTGAGAAGCGCCGACCAATCCAGCTGTTCATTGACATATTCAGGCAGCAATACTCTGTTATAAAAAGGGTGTTCCTCTTTAGAAAACACGTGAATTTCGTCTACCTCATTCAGCTCCCGATAGGTATTGATAAAGCGATAGGCAGCAGCTCCCGCTCCCACCAGTATTAATTTTTGTTTTGCCTTTTTGTAACGGGCTACTTGCACGGCCGAAAATTTATAGCCAGGTTCTTTAGAAATCGGGTCATACTTTTCATTGGTGAGGTTATTGGCTCTTCTAAAATCGCTTTTCAACGTTTTGCCCCAATGCATAGGCAGAAACACCACGCCTTTTTTGATCTTTTGGGTGATTTGCACCCTG
>DMXI01000352.1 GCA_003483885.1 Microscillaceae bacterium | reverse complement strand
TTTTTTGCTTCGTTTTTTTGGCTATAGAAAAAAATGAAGGGCTGTTGAAACTTTAAGCACTTGATTTTTAAATAGATACTACACTGATTGAGGAATATAAATTCAAAAAACAAATAAGCTTACAAAGCTTAAGTTGACGCACATGCGACGTGTCAGGGCAGCGCTATTGCGAAAAAAATAACGAAACCCAGCAGTTCAGGCAGCAGAGATAATTAGACAGTTATTGCGAACACGTTACTTAATTTATTTATATTTACTATATGAGAAAACCCTCTCCTCTCCCCTTAATACCGTCCCACAAACTCACCGACCTTGTTGAACAAAAACGTGGTGCAAACCTAAGCACCTGCGAGCTCAATATTTACGAAACCAGAAAAGAGGTCTCGGATTTCCCGCTTAGTTTTAGTGGTTTTACCATTACTTCTATGTTGAGAGGCACAAAAAGAGTCCGTTTTTCTGATGCGGTAGAAAGAGCTTATGTGCCTGGCAACACCATTCTTACTCCTTCTTATGCCGAATTGACCATAGATTTTCCAGAAGCCAGTTTGAACAATCCCACCCAATGTACCGCACTTACATTAGAAAATTATTTTGTAAGAAAAGAAATTCAAACTTTTAATGAAGTTTTAGAGACGAAGACCTTTATCAAGAGTTGGCGAATATTGGATAATCCAATTTTACTGGCTAATAATGAGGATTTAGTACATATCTATCAAAAGATTACCAAAATTGCAGCCACCAATGACTCATTTAAGGAAGTGCACATTCAGTTGTTACTCAAAGAACTCGTGCTTTGTGTCCTGAAACTACAAAATATCAATGCGCTTAAACAAGATGCTCAACAAAATACCAATAATACCCTCTTTTCGGCGATCATTTATTTTATCAAACAACATGTCCACGAAGAAATCCAGGTAGAAGACTTACTAAAACTCGCTGGTATGAGTAAATCTTCTTTTTATCGTGCTTTTTCTGAAGAATTGGGAGTACCTCCTTATCAGCTAATTATAGACGAGAAGTTAAAAGTGGCTAAGCAAATGCTGGTTGAAGAAAACCTGTCAGTAAAAGAAACAGCCTACGCGCTGGGATTTTCAAGCGCGAACTATTTCATTCGCTTATTCAAAAAAAATGAAGGGTTAACTCCTAAACAATTCGTTAAAAAAGAGACAAAGTCTGGTTTATTACACCTTGATTAAATATCTCCTTTCCACTCAGGATGTCCTATGTCTTTCAAGTAAATAACTCACCGTATAGGTATATACACGTCTTCTTCGGCATTGGGGTCGGTGGGTACATAGTCTACCCCCAATATCTCAAAATGAGGGCGGTCATCTAATTGAAACTCCGAACCGGGTAACCACACTCCGTGAATATATTGCAAGGTTTGAGGAAAAGTATTGGCTGGGCCTTTATGATGAAAAACGGCATATTTCCCTTCAACTGTGATGGTTTCCATCCCTTGAGGTAGGTTGTCAAAATCAATTACTGCTACTGCTGCCCATTTCTCAAACTCGGTTTGAGGGGTAAAGTCCTTCATTTGAAAGCCTGTTGCATAAATATTCATCGAGTAAAAGTGCTCCCCTACCCTGCCTTGTACTTCTTGCCTTCGAGGCATAAACTGTTGCCAAAGTACACGCGTTTGGTCATTGGCCAAGCTGGTGGGTTGGTGCATCCCCACGAGCTTTGTTTCGCTTAAGTCTATTATTTTTGGTTCCATATAGACTTCAAGTTAGTTATAATTTACCAATTCTCCCTTGATCACAATGTCGCTTTTGAGCGTAAAAAAGTTATGCGATTGTAAACGTTGTGGTACAGGTAAATCGTATCGCAGCAAGGCATTATGCAAGATGGTATATAGCAAGGCTTCATACACCTTTTGGGGGGTGTAATCAGGAAAGCAGGTAAGACACTGTTTGATGCTAATACTTCGGGGAAAAGCCAATCCAGGCAAGCCATTGATATCAAAAAAACGAATAATGCCCTCAGTGTCTACTCGCCCATCTACCCGGCTGATGTCTTGAATATTCAAGGCTTGAATCAAAGTAGGCATATGCAACTTAAGCTGATCACGTATTTGTTCATCAGTAATAATCAATTGCTCTTTGCCACCGTTATCCCAGGCATTCAATCGGGTCTGTCGATCCAGAATATCGTCTAATTCATAATAGGTGGGTAATAAGAGCATTTCTTCGCCTAATTGCACTACACCACAAGTAAACTCATCTCCTGGCACAAATTCCTCTATAATGAGATGCCCCCACGGAAACTGCTTTAAGATTTGCCGAGCCTGTGTCATTGCCTGCTCCAGACTATGCACTTTTACTACTCCAATGCTACTCGATTCAGAGGTGGGTTTCAATATCATTGGAAAACCAAGGCTACTGGCTTCAAGCATTTCGGGTAAGTTATCAAGTTGTGGAGCTGTAACCACCACATAATCGGGAATAGGTACGCTTTCCTTAGCCAATATGGCTTGACATTCATCTTTGTTGAGCACTTGCCTCAAAGCAGTGGCTCCTGAACCTATCAAAGGAAGTTGGTTTTGTTCTATCAGGTCATTCAACCATATTACCTGGTTTTGAGGCGCATTTACATAATAGGCATTGCTCCAGATTAGCGTATCAGATGAGATGCCCACCAGTAGTTGTTCTAGTTGTGGTAAGTTGGCTACTTCGTCTATTTTTACTTCGAAACCTGCCTGAAGAAGTATATCTACTGTAGTTTGTAATATTTTGGTATCTAAAAACCAACCATTGACCCAGTGCCCCTGGCTATTGATGATCTGTATTTTCATGTGATAGTTGTATGAAGGTGAAGATTCAATATCAATTTTCTGCTAAACAAATCATTTCTAGGTAAATCCCTAGTTTTTTTACTCAAATAGCGGGTTTTCACGGATATAAAAGCGGGTTTTCAACAGGTTGGAAAAATTGTCAGAATTATAGCGAAGAAAATAAACAGGAGACCATTCCAATAAGCCAGGTATTGGTCAGGTTTAAAGCCTTTTCTTATGGTGGTTTACCTCAGTTCTATGATCAAATAATTGTGGAGAAATGATTTTTTAAAAGACATCTCATAAAGCCATCCAGCATTTATTGATCTATGACCTTTTTCACAAAAAATTAAATAAATCTGTGTAGCCAAATACTTTCTTCTTTTAGGCTAAAAAAACTACTTTTAATCTCACAACAACTATGAAAACACTTTATGCAAACCACCCAACAATTTATCACAAGCATTAAGCTCAAAGAACTGCAACGCCAAAGAGCCTTACTTTCGGAAGCTTATCAAAACATTCAACAGGAGGTACAAACTACCCAACTACCCTTAGAAAAACTTCGGGTGCTCCATAAAGGGTTGAGCAAACTCCAATTTGCGGGTCAGCATTTGCACCCCAGTATAGAAAACCTGACCATCTTGCTCGAGCAAAATTTATCTTTCTCAAGCCATACCATACAGCTTTGGCTCGATAAGCTTACCAAAGAACTACAACAGGGTTTGCTGAGAACCGAAATGGTCTGTGTATTTGGCACTTTGTTGGAAGAATGGATACAAGCCAAACCCACCGCTAAAACCTTGGAACAAATGGCAGAAGAGGCCCATCAAAACCTTTGGGCAAACACTGCTCAGGTAGCTCCCCTTCCTAATCGTTTTCAAGAGTTTTTAGACGAAGTATTTGCGTTATTTAGTACAGAAATAGACCTCAAGGAATCTTTAGAGGATATTCATGAGTTAGCAACCCAACACGAACTTCAGCCCATTCTTGAGAATATTACGGCCAATGCTTATTTGCCTGCTCAAATCAGAAAAGAAGCCAAAGAGGCCATCCATAACCAAACTTTATTGAAAGAGCTTACCGACACCATTACGATACTTAATGCCGATTTTACCTCCTGGCATTGGGGCAAAAACACTACCACCCGCAGTGTATGGACTCGTAACAAATGGCGGCTTTATTTGAACGAAAACCTGGCTACACTCTGCTTTTTGGAGATGATTGGCAACCGCTACATTATTTCTACCGAACTGGACAATGAAAAAGCTCAGATTCGTCAAGAAAGGCTCCAAAGGCTTCTTGAGATAAATGCTCCTCAGGTAATCATAGAAAACGAGCAAAGAATATTAAACGAAACCATTTCTGAAGAGGGGCTTCTTCTTTATCGGTATCCTAATGACTTGGACAAACTGGCCAATGCCGAAGAAGAATGTGTGGTAAACCTTCGGAAAACCAATCACATCAATGTGAGGGCTTTGAGCCCTACTGGCCATGAAGCTGGAGAGCATAGCTATCTGCAAACCACCAATCAAGCCATTACATTGCTACACGCAGAGATACAGCTTCATAAAGCTACTCAACCTGATAAACCGTTGTTTATTAGTAAACTCGATATTCAAAACTTCTATGCTGGCATTCCGAAGGAAGTGTCTTTATACTTACTCAAAAAGCTTGGTTTTCCCGAAAATCAACAAGACTTTTTTTCCCGTTACCTGTCTCCCAATCTTATCAAAGGTCAGCAAACCACAGTTATGCAAAAGGGGGTGCCTATGGAGCACAATTTATCGGCACTTTTGGCTGAATGGCTCATGCGCTTAATGGAAACTTATGTAAGCTCAAAAGTCAATCTACGCATCATCCGAAAAGTAGACGATATCTTTTTACTCAGTCACCAAGAAGAAGACTTGATCAAAGCCAGAGCGTATATTACCACATTTTGTCAGCAATGCGGATTGGCATTGAATGACAACAAAGCAGGCAACATCGTAATAGGCCCCGGAACATTCAGTCAGCTCCCCTTAAGTCCTATTCAGGCGGGCATTTTAGAACTCAACGAACAAGGGGAATGGCAACTCAATGAATCCACTTTTAAGCTCCACCAAGAACAAACCCGTTTAAGGCTAGAATCAGCCACTTCTATTTTTACTGCGGTACAAGTTTATAATGCCAATGTGAGGTATTTAATCCATATGCTTTACCTAAATGTGCATATGGGATCTCAACACCGTGAAGCCGCTGAACAATGCATCTTGCAATTTCATGAGCACTTGTTTGGTGATCAGGGTGGCATCATAGAACACCTTACTCAGCGTATTCAAAAGCTGTATGGCCCTTTGCCTAACAATATGCAAATACCCATAGCTTGGTTTTACTGGCCTTTGACGGCGGGAGGCTTAGGTGTACAAAACCCTGTGCTTACAGCGAGTTTATACGCCAAAACCATTCAAGGAGAAAAGTACCACCCCAAACCCACTCAACAGTCAGAAAGCTGGGATACCCAAGATAATGATTGGACCAGGTATTACAATGATTTGAGCCGTAGCATAGAAATACAAGAGCCCCACAAAGATCAGGTGCTTGATTCGCTCATCCGTGACTTTATCAATCGGGGTAATGAAATTTCGGGAGGCAATCAGTATTCTTTGTCGCCTTATTGGCAATGGGTGCTTTTTATTTATGGTTCCGAAATATTGGACAGTATGGGTACTTTTCGCTATTTGATTACCGAGTTGGTACCCTTACAATTGATTTTTAACCAACTAAATGAGGATGCTTCGTTATGATCTGATTGCTTTTTAGCCTTGTTTAATTACACTCGGCACTTCAGATTGATAAAAATCATTTTACGATGATAATTTTGTATTAACTTGCGCCAAATTTTACAAAGCCAAAAGTCTAAGCAATGATTCACATTCAAAAATTTACATTCAATCCTTTTCAGGAAAATACATTTGTGCTATTTGACAATACGAAAGAAGCGGTGGTGATTGACCCTGGTTGCAATAGTTCCGCAGAAAACAAGGTATTGACTGACTTTATTGAAGAGAAGGAGTTGAAGGTCGTGAAACTACTGAATACTCACTGCCATATAGACCACGTGTTTGGTAATCAGTTTATCAAAGATAAATATGGGGTACAATTACACATGCATGAGTTGGATGTACCTACTTTGAAAGCAGCCAAATTAGCCGCTGATATGTACCAAATCAAGCCTTTTATCGAGTCAGAACCTGACGTGTTTATCTCAGAAAAGGATACCATTGAATTTGGGGAATCCAGCCTTGAAATTTTGTTTGTACCAGGCCACGCCCCAGGTCATGTAGCCTTCTTAAATCGTGCTCAAAAATTTATTATCAGTGGCGACGTGCTATTCAACGGAAGCATAGGCCGTTATGACTTCCCGGGTTGTAGCAAAGAGGATTTGATCAATAGCATCCGAAATGTATTGTACAAATTAGAAGATGACGTGACAGTATATACTGGCCACGGCCCCGAAACCACCATTGGCCACGAGAAAGAGTACAATCCACTAGTAAGTGCTACCCTGGTAGCTATTTAAACTACACACACAATGAGTAAAGGCAAAAAAAAACGTCCACCCTTTTTTTGGTCCATTTTGGTTTTATCGCTATTTGCCCTGTTTTCTATTGCTACCGCTTTGTTCTTCTATTTTACCCAGCAGCAGTTTGTCAATAAAGCTTTGAAAGCTGAGGGACGAATCATTCGCTACGAAAAACAACGTAAAGTGTATCGTCCAGTGCTCACCTTTACCACTCAAAAAAAGGACACCATTACTTTTACTGCTTCTCTGGGCAAACCAGATACTACCGCTATACCGAAGGGCAAAATATTGAACTTATTGTATTTGCCTGATAATCCAAAAATTGTAAAAGTAAATGAATTTTGGCAGCTATGGTTTCAGCCATTTGTCATTGCTGGCTTTGGCACTGGCCCTTTGCTATTTATTTTGTTTTTAAGGTGGGTATTGGTTCCCAAAAGGTCGCGCAAAAACACGGAGGAAGAAGCATAAGAAAGTATGATAAAACAACAAATACCCAATGCGATCACCTGTGGCAATGTGCTCTGTGGATGTGTAGGAATCGTATTGGCAAGCAAAGGGCAACTGGTGGCAGCCGCATATTGTATGGGCCTCGGGATGGTGTTTGATTTTGGAGATGGCTTAGTAGCCCGTTTGTTAAAGGCTTACTCTGACTTGGGCAAGCAGCTAGACTCTCTGGCCGATATGGTCACTTTTGGGGTATTGCCAGGTTTTATACTTTACCAGCTTTTGTCTCACTCAGATTTGCATCCCTGGTGGGCTTATAGTGGTTTTATACTATCGGTTTTCTCAGCGATTCGTCTGGCCAAATTCAACATTGATACACGTCAAACAGACATATTTATAGGCTTGCCCACCCCCGCAGCAGCATTGTTTGTGGGATCTTTACCCTTGATACTAGTACAAAATCCAAAATTTGGGTTTTTAATAAAACATCCAGTAGTACTTATTGTTATTACAATAATTTTATCAGGACTTTTAATTGCTAATGTTCGACTATTTTCACTTAAGTTTCAAAGTTTTAGCTGGCACAAAAATCAATTACGATACAGTTTTGTCATTATGTCGCTGGTATTTTTTGCAGTATTTCAGTTTTTGGCAATTCCAGTCATTTTACTGAGTTATATCTTACTTTCATTGATTTTTCCACCACCTAAACCTACAATTAACGTCAAGTAGTGGAATTTTTGTATAAAATTTGTCGTTATTTGTATTAAAGCAGTGAATTATAGAATATATTTTTAAACCTTTATACCGTTAAAACAGTCAAAAAAGTATATCTGTGATCATTTTCCCTTGCCACAAATCATAGAAACTGTATCTGTATAAATGGTATAATATAAAGAATCGCGCTACCCCTATGGGTATACTAAGAAAAATTATAATTGTTGTTTTGGTAACGGGGTCAATATTACCAAACATTGTGGCTCAAGATACTATCCAGCCTGGAACAGATTCGGTTAGTAAAATCCGAATCTATACGCTTCCGCTGGTCGAACCCAAAAAATCAGAAAGCCTTAGTTCTAAATCAAAGAAAAATGGCTTTCTAGCTTCTCCTTTTGTTTTTTTCAAACCCGATACTGATTTGTTGTTTGGGGGCTTAGGCGTTTACTATTTCCGACTCAAAACCAATGATAATTTCAAACAAGAAACACGGTTATCATTTGTACAAACCATCTTTGAATACAGCCTTAAGGACCAAATGGACATTCAACTGGGGGCCAATATTTTCTTGCCCAACGAGTCCTACATAGCCAAAGGTTTTTTCCGTTTCAAAGTATTTCCTGATGTTTTTTATGGAGTAGGTAATGATACGCCCGATGAAAACGCCGAACACTACAATCACAATATTTTCATTGCCAATACCTCTCTGGCTCGCAAACTTTCGCCTGGAGTTTTTTTAGGTCTTGAGTATCGCTATGCCAATGCCTACAATATAGATTTTGACGAACCCACTTCCGAAGTATTAGACAATGTTACGGGTATTAACGGTGGGGTAAATTCAGGTTTAGGGCTTATTTTCACCATCGATAAAAGAGACAATGTAGTCAATGCCACTAAAGGGTATTTCTTAGAGTTCTCAAAGTATGTATATGCTCCCAAACTAGGAAGCTCGTTTAGCTTCTCGAATGTCAATTTTACCTTCAATAAATATTTCGACCTGGGCAAAAAACAAATTTTAGCCACTAATACCGTTGCAAACCTTAACTCGGGTGATCCATCTTTCTTATTTATGGCACAAGCCGGAGGAGAAAGAATCTTGAGAAGTTATCCTATGAATCGTTTCCGTGACAAAAACTTTGTAGGTACTCAGGTAGAATACCGTCGTCATCTTTTTTGGCGATTTGGTATGGTTGGTTTTGCTGGTTTAGGCGATGTATTTGATACTACCGACGAGTTTTCCTGGCAACGTGTAAAGTATTCTTATGGCGTGGGTTTAAGAGTAATGCTGAATCGTCAAGAACGTCTTAACTTCCGACTAGATTACGGCATTGGTCGTGATAGCCGTAGTGTATATGTAACCGTAACCGAAGCTTTTTAGCAAATAAATTGTTTCATTGTTCTATTGTTAAATGGTTTCGCGATGCATAGCGGAAATAACTATCGATTTTGCAAATATGATAGTCAATTATGAATTATGAATTGATCAATTATATCCGCTTCGCGTCCATTTTTCACTTAAAAAGCACCGCCCTTGTTCCCTAATCCCTGTTCCTTTTATCGCTTCGCGCCAACTTTTCATTTTTCACTTTTAACTTTTCATTTGCGCAGCAAGTCATCTTCTATTCACGAGCCACACTCCAACAATCGTGATCACCATTCCTATGTAATGTCCTGTGACCAATTGTTCGCCGTCTAATACTCCCAACGTAATGGCTACTACTGGTATAAGGTAAGTGACTGAACTAGCAAAAATAGGATTGGTCATTTGTAGGAGTTTATTGAAAAAGATCAATGCCAAAGCAGTACCTGCAATCCCTAGAATGGCAATGTACACCAAGGCCAACACATCGCTTTTCTTTTCTACAAATGTGAGGGAATAATCATGGGCAAGGTGTGCATCAAAATCAGTAGTAAAGAGATAGATTAATGCAAAAGGCCCCATAAATGCTACCGAAAAGGTAGATACATCAATAGATTTTAAATCATTTAGATAATGCTTGATGTAGTTTACATTGAACCCGTAGCACACTGTGGCTCCTACCGCAAACAATGCATAGGCATTAAAGTTGAGCTGCCCGTCTGCTCCAGTAAATATTAGAATAGCTACCCCCACAAAACCAACCAACATCCCAAACACCTTACCCCAGGTAGTCTTTTGGCGAAAGATAGCTACTCCCATAATCATTGCCGATAGTGGCGTGAGCGCATTGAGTACCCCAGTAATGGCACTATCTACCCTGGTTTGGGCCAGGGGAAACAAAAACGCGGGAATCAAAACTCCAGCTACCCCAGAAATAAACAAAGTGCCCCATTTGGCGCGTGGTACTTTTTTGAGCCGTACCAATACCAAGCCTACCAGGAACAAAAAAGCTGAAATAACCCTCAAAGCTCCTACTTGTACCGGAGGATACACAGCTAAACCTTTTTTGATAAGAAAAAAGGAACTTCCCCATACCAAGGCAAGGGCAATCAAGATAACCCAGGCTAAAGCCCTTTGACGCTTAGAGAGCGTAGAAATATCTCCCGCAGGTTTTACAACGGTGTCTGGCATTTTTGTAGTTTTTAGCTTCTAATCTCAATTCTTACTATACTCGCAAAATCGCTCTTTTGTCTCTTAATCCACCTTTTTGTTAAGAGTTGATTTTTAATAAATAAAACCAATTGACGATTTTACTTATACATAAGGCATTTGCTTGCAAAATAGTTTAAAAACCAAGAAAACTACTACCTGAAACTTGCGGATTTTAACTTCGGGGATGAAATTCTAACAAGGTTTGTTTGAGAGACTCTTGATCCAGGTGCTTGTAAATTTCAGTAGTGATGATATTTTCGTGGCCCAGCATTTCCTGAACAGCTTTGATATTGGCACCACCCAATAGAAGATGAGTCGCAAAAGAATGGCGAAAAGTGTAAGGGCTAATGTTTTTCTTGATATTGGCCGTCTTTGCAATATCTTTAATAATCATAAACACCATTACTCGAGATATTTTGGTACCTCGACGATTCAAAAATACATAATCCTCGTTTTCAGGTTTGATGGGTACTTTATTACGCACTTGATCTATGTAAATGGTGAGATACTTGGAAGCCTCGCTACCAATGGGTACAAATCGTTCTTTGTTGGCTTTACCAATGATTCTTAAAAAACCCACATCCAGGTATAAGTTACTGATTTTGAGATCAATCAACTCAGTTACTCTCAAACCAGAACTGTACAAAACCTCGATCATGGCCCGGTTGCGCGTACCTTCAGGCGTAGACAAATCTATCACCGACAACATTGTTTCGATCTCGCTAAGACTCAGTACATCGGGTACTTTACGATTTAGTCGTGGGGTTTCTACTTCACTGCTGGGGTCACTATCAATAATTTCTTCCAACATGAGGTATTTATAGAATGATTTTACTCCAGACAACATCCTGGCTTGTGAACTGACTGCAATCCCCAGTTTGGCAAGGTAGGTCAAAAACTTACGAATTTGATCAGTGCTTACATCTTTGGGAGCAATATCAGCCCCCACTAGCTCCATGTATTCCTGAAACTTTTGAATGTCGCGTAGGTAAGCCTGTAGAGAGTTTTCAGAAAGGCTCCTTTCTAACTTAAGATACACGCCATATTCTTTAATGTAGGTTTGCCAGCTCACTTTGCTAATATTTTGAGTAAATCAATAAATTTTATTTATGTTAAATATACATAGTTATTCACTGGCTATCAAACTTTTGAGCAACAAAAAAGGGGATACCTAAATGAGTATCCCCTCTATTTTATAGTTTTTGTTAATGTAAGAGTAACAAAACTTGTATCATCTCTTACTTACTGATGTTACGCATGAACGAATGTCGAACATTGATTAACGAACTTCGATTTTTGAAGTGAAATAAGTGATTTCGCTCGTATTTTTGTAAAAGAATAAACCGTTTACGCTCAATAGTATAATAATAATCAGACGATAATCTCTTTTATTTTTAAGAGATAGACCATTTTCACAGTATTCGTCTTCATTCTTCGGTTCAGTATTCGTTAATCACGATTCATTATTCAAAATTTGCGTAGTGTCGCCTCGGTTTGTGTCTCCACAACCGAAAAATGTCTAGTAGTATGCGCTTACTTATATTCCTTCGGCTACTACCTCTTGTACCTGATCAGGCAACATTCGCTTGAGTAGGTTTTCTATTCCTGCTTTTAGAGTCACCATAGATGATGGGCATCCACTACAAGAACCTTGTAAAAGTACTTTTACGGTACCATTTTCATACGAATGAAAGTTGATAGCTCCTCCATCAGATTCAACCGCTGGACGCACATATTCCTCTAAAATGCCTTTGATTTTACGATCTATTTCAGGCTCATCTTTGTTGAGTTCTTTGTCATATTCGTTTTGGATTTCCTTCGTCAACAAAGGCTTTTGAGCTTCGAGATAGTCTTGCAAAAAGGCTTTTACCTCTCCAGCTACGTCGTGCCAACTGGCAATCTCTTGCTTGGTAACCGTCACAAAGTTGGACATCATAAATACGCGCTCTACAAAATCAAACTTTGCAAAAAGCTCCGCTGCTAAAGGCGAACGTTGGGCAGACTTAGCATCAGGAAAGTCAAATGTAGTGCCTTCGGGTACCAATGTATAATTGATGACATACTTCAACGAATTTGGATTCGGACTCGACTCTGTATATATGGTGGTATATCTTGATGATGTTTGGTTCATATTTTTAAAGCTTAATAAATTTACTAAAATCTAAATTTGAAAACACAAAAATACAGGTTTTGGTTTACATTTACGCCGATCTCTTATTCTACCAAGTAATTTTAGCCTGGCCAGTTTCGCTGATTATGTGAAATATGCTCACAAAAAAGTGGTATTTTACTGAAAAATAGTAACTTAGTGGCCTATATATTAAACACTCAGAGGGATTTATAAAAACAAGATTTACCACCAGCTTTGAGGAGTAAATCAATAATTTTCACCAAAAATGAACAAAGCACCTTTAGTATCTATCTTACTATACTTTATTTTATTTATGGTGGCCGTTTTTTTTGGGCTTAAGCTTTATCATGGCTGGGAGTCTTACTTGCAGCAAAAAAAAGCCAATGTATTGTTTGACGATGTGGTGAAAGAAGTAAACCAAAATCACCAAATGCTGAAAAAGCAGCAGCCTCTGAATAAAACCCTTCTGGAAAAAATTCGCCAACATTTACAAGACTCTACCTTCAGTCTTGCTGAAATCAACTTTAACCCACTTACCCTTAAATACACCGCTTGGAATACGGCTCGTTATCAGCAACTATTGCAATGCTGGGAAACCAATGTATTGTACAATACCAGCCAGATTTACGATGAATTTCAGCCATTACACCGAGAACATACTCAAGCTTTGTCACAAATTATAAAGTCGGTCAATTTTTATGACCAACAGCAACTGAGAAATAACTTAAGTGCGTTGGAAGCTAATTTGAGCATTTTGTATAACTTAAATACTCAATTGCAAGAAACTTACGAGGCGTTTTTGAAAGATCATCCAGTAAAGTAAAACCGCCCAATTGTTATAAAAACTCTCGCTCTAATGTTATGGCCTAACCAACACTACTTTTATCAAAAATCACTTTTTAACAAAACCACTTCTATACTCTCTCAGTAAGGCACAATTTTTACTACATGTAAAACATACTCAAAGCAAAAATTTGCTAATATTACAGCCTGCTTTGTGATTGGGTTTCAATAGACTCACCTTGAGTTTAGTAACGTATTCGCAATAACTGTCGGATTTAGAGTAAATCCTCTTTGCTATCTTTCGTTATTTTTATTGTCCGTAGCGCTGCTACGAACGCAAAAAATTCCTTAGTTAACTTCGAGTATTTGCCCTAAAAACCAGAAACTTATTTTGAAAACGTTACTTAGTCTATCAAATAACAATTCGGGTATATTAATTTCAATATTTCAGAGATAGCGCATCAATTCTATGCCATTTACATCATTGAGCGTTCATCATCTATAATCAATAATTATTCAAGCAATGACTTCTAATCTCACCACCTCCGATAACGCCCTTATAGAGTCAGATCGCCTCAAGCTTTTAGTGACTCAGAAAAATGATATTTATAAAATTATGAGTATGGAAACTCATAGTGACAACAAGCCTTATGTAACGCCCTACTCTTACCAAAGACACGGGCAAGTACTAGGTAGTAAAGATGAAATACATGCCTCCATTTGGGATAAAGCCAGCGATGATCTACTGGGTTTTGTGATTTTGGCCGGTTTAGAAAACCCCAACCAAGTATTGGAATGTCGCCGAATGGTCATTAATAAAAAAGGCCAGGGTTTTGGCCATGAAACCATTCAATTGGTAAAAAAATACTGCTTTGAAACCTTAGAATACCACAAATTGTGGTTAGATGCTTTGGAGGGTAATCAGCGGGCCATTCATTTATACGAAACAGAAGGCTTTAAAAAAGAGGGCATTTTGCGAGACCACGTAAAAAAAGAAGATGGTTATTATTCGCTCATTGTTTTTTCTATGCTTATCTCAGAGTATACCGCAGTTTAGGAGCTTTACCTTTCAATAGTTCAAGTGCTCTATGGTTAAATTGTTTGGTTTATCACGAAACAATTTAACCATAAAACTATCTGATAATTAACATCTAACGAGTCTCAGTTATAGAGGAGGATTCGCCCAAAAACTTATCTTCACGCAATTTATCGTATGTTTCGTTGGGTATTACCCCAGTATCATCAGCGCTAAATTCAGGCTTAAGGCGATGTACAAAATACATATCGATTTCTCCTTTGCCCTTTGCGGCTATTTTTCCTCGATATTCACACTCAAAAAAGTCTTTGATCAATTCATAAGTGTTTTGCCCTACATTCACCTTCCCTACTTCTCCGCTGTTTTCCATACGGTTGGCTGTATTTACGGTATCACTCCATATGTCATAGGTAAACTTACTTTTTCCAATCACTGCGGAAAGTGCATCTCCGGTATTTACACCTAAGCGACATTGCCAGTAATCTTCTCCTTGCTTGAGTTTTTCTTCACGACGCACCTTCATAAAATATTGGATTTCTAACCCTGCCAATACTACATCTACCGGGTTGGTAGTATTAGGATCAGGTATCCCTCCTGCACACATATACGCATCCCCAATGGTTTTGATTTTTTGGATTTGGTACTTGTCAGTAATCTCGTCAAAAGTAGAAAAACACAGGTTCAACTCTTCTACTACTTGCTCAGGCGACATTTTCTCTGAAATCTTTGTAAAACCTTTGAAATCGGTAAACATAATCGATACCCTTTCATAATTACGAGTATCTACCTTACCCTTGGCCTTGTATTCTTCGGCCACTTGTTTGGGCAAAATATTGAGTAATAACCCCTCTGACTTTTGCTTTTCTACCGTAATAATATCACGCTGTTTAATAATTTCGTCGTTTTTCTGACTTAACATGACGTTGGCCTTTTTCTGGCGCTGGCTACTGCGATACATCACTCCGGCTATAATCATTAACGCTACAGCTATTACGCTAAAAATCAATATATTACGTCGGCTTTTTTCTTTTTCCCGCAAGGCAGTTTCCTGAGCTAACTTCTTTTCGGCATTGGCTAATGCTTTTTCTTTTTCGGCCAGGTTATTCCGTATTTTTAAAATCTTTATTTCCAAGTCCTTCTCCAGTACCGTCTTTTTTCCCGACAATGAAGCTACCCTTTCATATTCTACTTTGTTGTTTTCCAGAATCTTTTCCAGGTATCGCACGTAATTTTGTAAACTATCTATTTTCTTGACATTCAAGGACTTGAGATCGGTCAATTGCTTGGTTTTTTCTTCCAGATCGTTGTTTAGTTTTTCTATCTCATCCGAAAGCTTTCTGATTTTTACTTCCTTGGCCTCGGTTTTAGCGGTTTCCTTAGAGGGTTTGGTAATCGGTTGGGTTAATATTTTTTTAGTGGTATCTGCACTTACTTTGGTAACTGTGTCAACTTTAACTGGCGGGTTGGTTACTGCTTTTTTAACATTTGTGATGTCTTCCCATCCTTTATCGGTGAGCTTCAGTTTCAGTGCTTTTCCTGAGTATTGGAATTTAAAAGGGGGGAAACCTGGCTGATTTACCTGAAATGAAATAAATTTAGTTGCTTCCTTGGGATATGGAAAATGGAAGTATCCCCTGAAATCAGTCTTGGTAATTTCCCTTCCGCTCATATCTTGCACTACTACCCCCAAAATGGCTTTATTGTCTTTATCTACTACGTATCCTTCTACTTCTACTTTTTCTTCTCCTTGAGCGAGCGAAGAAAACGAGACCCCACACATAATGATAAGACAGCATAAATAACCGAGATAATTTTTCATTTGCTTAAATTTTTGCTTTGTGAATGCAGGCTTTGGGAAGGAGCCAACGATTTACTCATTCTAAGCATAATTTTTTTGTCAAAACATGGCTTGTTTATAAGAGCAGTAATTGCTTGAATACTCTCCTACAAACATCAATGTATAGTCTCTTCAACAAAATAATTTCTTAAAATTCTGAAAAAACATGTTTAATACTTCCCTAAATGAACGTTGGACTCATGCTATTTTGTATAGAACAAGTACACAACCTAATTGTAGCGGGTTAAAGCCTTACTTTCCCGTGGTTAAGAGTGTCATCTCGTAATTAATATTAAAAATAAGTCTTTTTTGTAAAACTCTCAAATAACCAGGGGTTTCGAGGTTACTTTATGAGCGTCATGCGGGTTTTTAATCGCTTATTCTTGTCGTTGGGATTTTGCAAGTATAATAATTTAGCCAACTTCCCTTTTTGCCAGTCTTTAATAAAATTATCATAAAAAAAGCTGCCAGGATTTCCAGATTGGCCTCCTGGATAAATACCATACCCTTTGGGTTGTTTGCCCAAGGCTACCACCATACGCCAGGAAGGTCCCGCTCTACGGCCGGTAGCATTCACAATACGCTGGTTACCATTAGTGACCAGGTTTAGCACCCCAAATGGGGTAAGTCGTCGCCGGGTTAAATGAAGTATATCAGTTCTTTTATAGGTTCCCCAGTTCCATTTTTTGGAGTCAGTGCCCTGTCTTTTAATCAATTGATCCACTGCAGTTTTAAAACTACTATTGATAAGGTCTGGGAGGGTTTCTTTTTTATCAGTGGTACGTACGTCGTCAAACCAACGAGAAGGGATAGAATCATTAAGTAAAATCAAATCCCCGGTTTTATCAGCCTTGGGGTAAATCATCATACTATCCCGCGGAAAGTCATCTTCCCAAATAGCGGTAGAAAGTGCGCGCCACCAAAACTCAAATATTGTAGGTCCCGTTTCTTTGATTTCCTCATTGTATTTCCATTGCTTGATCAAGTCCAATGCTTTTTTATAGTTGCCCGTATGCTGAGCATCTTTGATGTATTTCAGCATCGTAGGTAGCAGATCACGCGCTCTCAAATTGAGGTTATCATTTTGCAAAGCTCGCAAACTATCTGGTGTTGCTTTTTGCATTTGGGCCAAACGTTCGTTGATGCGCATTCCACGCTCGTAAGTGGCAAAATTCCAGTGTAAATAGTAAGGATACAAGGTGTCTGCCGAAAACTGATTGGCTGAACTTACAAATCCTCGGGCTGGGTTTTTTATGGTAGGGTTATGCTTGTTAGGTATCCAGCCTTGCCAATCATGAGCGGGATTAGATCCATCCAAAATAAACTTCCCCTGTTCTTTCCATCGCAAAGGAATTCTTCCATTGGGTGTAATTGCAATATCTTTGTTGTTATCGGCAAATATAAAGTTTTGAGCAGGAGAAGAATAACCTCTCAAAGCTCGGCGATAATCACGATAGTTTTTGGCACGATTCAACTTGTAAAAGGTCAACAATTCATTAGAAGATTCGTGCGCCAACCAACGCATAGCCAACCCTGGCTTGGTAAACCCCTTAGTACCATAAAAATTAGGCTCTTTTGGTTTCTGCACTACTGGCCCATGGTGGGTAAAATAAATTGAATCGTAAATGGTTGGTTTATTTTTCACCTTAATGGTATCCACTCTTAAGGTAGTAGGTTTCCATTTATCGTCATAATAATATTCTTTAAGGGTATTATCCTTAAATTTGATCTCGTAAAAATCAAGTACGTCTACTGCCGCATTGGTTACCCCCCAACTTACCCTTTCGTTGAAGCCAATGGTGACACAAGGCGATCCTGGCAGGCTTACACCATACACATTTACATCAGGACTTACCAACTGTAGCTCAAACCAAATAGAAGGCAAGCTAAGATTAAGATGCGGATCATTGGATAATATAGGATACCCAGATGCTGACTTTTCTCCGCTAATGGCCCAGTTGTTACTGCCAATCCCAGGCTGTTTTTTTTCGGTCTGGCGTTTTTCCAACAAAAACTTATGCAACTCTTCACTCACGATTTTTTTAGGAACTTTAGGAACTTTCAAATCTTTGAAATTCCATTTAGTGCCCGCTGGAATAATCGGGTCATGTCGCTGAGGATAATTAGGGAAAAGTTCGTCTACGACTGTCTTGCCATACTTTTGCAAAATGGCGGTCATTTCTATGTCATCATTACGCGTAGAGAGAGTATAAGACATGTACTTAAGCAACAAAGCACATTTGAGCGGGGTCCAAGCCTCAGGTTTATAATGCAGTAGCTTGTACTCAAGGGGATAATCTTCAGGCTTCAATTGATTGATGTAAGCGTTTACTCCTTTGCAATAGGCCTCAACGATTTCCCGGGTGGTTTCGTTGGCTAGCATTGTCTCAGCGGCTGCTTCAGCGGCGTAAAGCATCCCAATACGACGCTGATAAAGATCAAATTTCACAAACCCATTTCCTAAAATTTCTGAGAGTCTACCTGCGGCAGCATACGTTTGAAACTCCATTTGCCACAAACGGTATTTGGCTGTTACATACCCCTGAGCCAGGTATAAATCGTGGTTGTTTTGAGCAAAAATATGAGGAACCAGTCGATCGTCTAATACTATTTCGACTTTATCTCGGATGCCTGTTACCTGAAGTTCAATTTTTTCTCGTTGTTCTTTAGATTCCGCGTTTTTCCAAAACCCTTCAAAAGGATTAAAAAAAGAGCCTAAAGGTGGCATTTGATTAATCGGCTGGGGCGCATTTTCAAATTTATTGTTGAGGACGTAGATCAACACCAAGGTAAAGGAAAAAATAATCAAAAAACGAAATATTGACTTCATGCGCTATGAATTTCAACGATGCTTTAAAGTATTTTGCTACTAATTATGAGGGTACTTTCCAAAATAACAGCATTATTCAATGCTTTGCAACATTGCCTTAGAAAAACCCACCTGAAGGCATAGATTAGCCTTCAAAAATCACTGGCTTATTTAGAATTTATCTAATTCTAAATTTAATGTATCTACAACTATTTTCCCCACCCTCTGGTTTAGCAAATAAGGTTAAACACATAACAAAACTTTAAACCAATGGATCAACCTAAAATCGCTCAAAAAGCTCCCTATCCGGTAGAAGTAGAAGCCGGTAAAAAATATTTCTGGTGCAGTTGTGGTCAAAGTGCCAACCAACCTTATTGTGATGGTGCCCACAAAGGATCTAGCTTTACGCCAGTGATGCAAACATTCGATGAGGCCAAAACGGTTTATTTCTGTGGATGTAAAAGCACCGCTGGACAACCATTTTGTGATGGCTCACATAGTAAACTATAATTTTACTACCAAAAACACTTGTTTAAAACCAAGCACTTTAAACAAGTGTTTTTATTTATCTATCCTTTATTCGGTACATAAATTTCATTCCTGACCAAACATCGCTCACTGACGCGACCTTTACATCTACCAGCCCAATACCCAACCCTACGGTTCTTACCACAAACTGATCAACATCTGTTTTTACCTTGGCGGCTTTTTTAGGCCACGAAATCCAAATTGAGCCATTCTTCTTGATTTTTGTTTTTACCACAGCAAAGATTTCCTCGAAGGATTGTCGTTCCTTAAAAAATAAATGTGCCCAATCTAAAGAATCAGCTTCTATATCCGTAAGCGCTTCCTGGTCGATCAGGTGCAAATCATCAGGTAAAGTTTCGAACCAATTAAAATAGGCTTCAGGCAATTGATAACCATACATTTGAAACCCTGCTTTGATTCCTAGTTTTTTTGCCAAAGGTGTCCCTGAGTATCCACTGTCAGCCATTGATTATATGATTTGGTTTTGGAAGATGTGTTATTGATGGTAGAGGTAAGATACAAAAAAAGCTGTTCTCGTTTAAAGAACAGCCAAAATTTATGTACAAATGCTCTTATGTGTTATGACACAAACAACTCTTCGGCCCAGGATAACCCTTGAGCTTTAGCGTGGTCTTGGGCGGTTTTACCTTCTCCATCTTTGATCGTAGCATCTGCTCCATTTGCCAATAGCAACTTCGCTATTTCGGGCTTGTTAAAGGTACTCGCATAAATCAAAGCTGTAGCTCCTTGGCTATTGCGTACATTCACATCGGCCCCCAGGGTGATGAGTTTTTGGATAATGTCGATGTATCCTTTAAAACTAGCCCCCATCAAAGCCGTATTACCAATAGCATCGGGTGTATGGATATCAGCTCCCTGAGCGATAAAATAATTGAAGACCTCTAGTTGATTATAGTAAGCGGCTAAAATCAGTGGAGTAAAGCCCCGTTCATTTTTTTGATCAATGGCTTGAGGGTTTGCTGCTACAAAAGACTTGATAACTTCTAAGTTACCATTGCGCACAGCATCCCAAAAATTGGCAGTATTTACGCTCATAGTTTTATTTATTCGGTTTTATATTATAGCGATTTTCACAAAGATTATTGGAAAAAAGAAATTTGTCAAATTGATTCTACTGATGAATGTATTTGTCCAAACTATCAAGTTTTCATTTTCCTGTGCCTAACCTATACCTTCTTTGAGATATAACTCGCATTCACTACGTTTGGTAATTGTCTACCATTTTTAAACCAACGATTCATGAAAAGATTTTTGATTTACGCTTTTGCTTGCTGTGTGCTTATGGCCGCCCAAAGTACGTGGGCTCAAACCAATAAAGATTATCCAAATTTTTCCAGCAAAAAAAGAATCCTGTATGAAGATGCCCAAGGGGACGAGATATTAGAACTGACAGGAAATGTAGCTTGTGAAACAGCTAAAGTGAAGATTCGAAATGCACAACAATTATTCTACAATAAAAAAACGGGTAAAATTATAGTGGAAGGGCTTGCAAAGTTTACTACTCAGGGCAAAGTCATCAATAGAGTAAGTAATGGAGCCAAACCCAAACGTTTCTTTTTTTATGTGAATGATGACACTATCTATATTGAATAAAATAACAAAGGGCGTAAAATCTACATTTCACGCCCTTCTTTTTGGGATAGCCTATTTACTTTTTCTGACAGACATAATACCGCCTACCCCTATTATACCCTCCACTTTTCAAATCCGTGAGACCATCGTAGGTTTTCAATACCGTGAAGCCTACCGTTTCCATGGCTTCTATGATTTTAATGTGAGGATAACAATATTGAGCAATATTTACATCTACTCGTTTCCAGGACTCATACACGCCATTGTTGGGCGGTGCCCCAGGAATAAATATATTGAATTGAATGTTGGCGAGGCGGGTTTCTACATTGTAGCGGTAATTATAGATAAAGGCAAAGCTAGAATCCTGGGCCCCTTTTACGTCGCCATTCAAGATACTCTTGTAACGCTCTTCCAGATTAACATCAAATACAAAATAACCTCCTTTTTTGACCGAAGCATATACCTTGCGAGCAGCCATGACTAGTTCTTTGTACTCCAAAATATGATTGAGGCCATCATTCATACAAACTACTGCGTCAAACTCATTTTTCATGTCAAAGGTACGGGCATCCTCCAAAATAAAAGGAATTCCAGGAGCATTTTGCTGGGCAAACTTCAGCATACCATCCGACCCATCTAATCCGGTAAGTTTATATCCGCGGTTTTTTAAAGCTTGGGTAACATGCCCATTGCCACACATCAAATCCAGCACTTTGGCTGCTGGCTTAAGCCTGGGAAATAAAATTTTGTTCAGGTTTTGAACTGCCACATCGGCGAGAGGTTTAGACCAAAACTTGTTATAAAACCAGGCTATAGGAGTATAGCCTTCATAACGCTGAATTTCTTCGGGGTTTTCTTGGGCCTGACCTTTGAAAAATCCCATCAAAA
>DMXI01000007.1 GCA_003483885.1 Microscillaceae bacterium | reverse complement strand
CTTAGAAAACATCCTCCGCCGCAAGCGGCACCTCCTTCAAAGGAGGATTCTGCTGCATTTGAAGTAATTTTTTACCTCAAAAAAGTAATTATATAATTTCTCTGAACACTCTTAAATTCATAATTCATAATTGACTATCATATTTGCAAATTTAATGATTAATCATCGCATCGCGGAACAATAGAACAATGTAACAATCAGCCGAAGGCGGAACAATTTAACCATAAGCGCAGCGAAACAATAGAACAATAAGCCACAGGCGTAACAATAGAGCAATTAAAAAAATGACCAAAAAGACCAAGACTGCCAAAGCAGGGAAGAAAGTAAAAGAAACCCCGATGATGAAGCAATACAACAGCTTCAAGGCCAAATATCCAGGGGCGCTGTTGTTGTTTCGGGTAGGTGACTTCTACGAAACCTTTGGCGAAGATGCCATCACTGCCAGCAAAATATTGGGCATTACCCTTACCAAGCGTCATAATGGAGCCGCCAGCGAGATAGAATTGGCTGGTTTTCCACACCACGCCTTAGATGCTTACTTGCCCAAATTGGTACGCGCTGGGCAGCGGGTAGCCATTTGCGATCAAATAGAAGATCCAAGGTTTACCAAAAAACTAGTGAAACGAGGGGTAACGGAGCTGGTCACTCCAGGGGTATCCTACAATGATTCGGTGCTAGAAGTCAATCGTAACAACTACTTGGCTTCATTGAGCATGGCAGCTAAAGGCGAAGTGTTTGGTGTAGCATTTTTAGACATTTCTACGGGAGAGTTTTTCACAGCCGAAGGCGATTTTGAATACATCGATAAGTTACTACAGAGTTTCAATCCTTCCGAAATATTATTTAGCAAATCGCGCCGCCAGCAGTTTACCGAGTTTTTTGGCGACGATTACAACGCTTTTTTTCTGGAAGAATGGTTTTTTACCTACAATTTTGGCAACGACTTGCTCAACAAGCACTTCAAAACCAAATCGCTCAAAGGGTTTGGGATCGCCGATTTGCCCGAAGGTATTGCCGCAGCGGGAGCCATCCTCCATTATTTGACCGAAACCCACCACAATAATATTCAACACATTTCGAGCATTGGGCGTATTGAGGCCCATCGCTATGTGTGGCTCGATAAGTTTACCATTCGTAACTTGGAATTGCTCTTTCCCCAGCAAGAAAATGGCATTTCGCTCATTCAGGTGTTAGACAATACCGTGACTCCGATGGGGGCTCGTTTATTGCGTAAATGGGTGGCTTTACCGCTCAAGGATCGCCAACGTATCGAGGAGCGTCTGTCTATGGTAGAAGCAGTATTGCAAGACAACGATTTGCTGGAAGAAATTTCTCAACATCTCAAGCAAGCAGGCGATGTAGAGCGATTAATCTCGAAGGTGGCTTCTCGCCGAATCAAACCTCGGGAATTGTTGCAAGTAAAGAAAGGGTTGGCGCAAGTATCCTCGCTCAAGGTAATTTTAGAAAATCATTCCTTGCCTCAGTTTCAAAAGTTTGCCAATCAATTGAACGAATGCCAGTTTTTGGCTGAAAAAATTGAAAAAGAACTGCTGGATGAGCCTAAAAACGTGCTGAACGAAGGTGGACTGATCAAGCCCAAGGTAAACGAAGAACTCGACGAGCTACATGAGATTGTCTACAACAGTAAACAATACCTGGAAAAAGTTCGTCAAAACGCCGTTGAAGAAACAGGGATTCAATCGCTCAAGCTAGACTACAACAAGGTATTTGGATTTTATTTGGAAGTAACTAATAAGTACAAAACCCAGGTACCCAAAGAATGGATTCGTAAACAAACTTTGGTGAACGCCGAGCGCTACATCACCGAAGAACTCAAAATATACGAAGACAAGATTGTACACGCTGAGGAGCGTATTTGGGAACTGGAAAACGATATTTACAAAGAGCTGGTCATTCAGGCGGGAGACTTTACCAATCCTATTCAGCAAAACGCCCGTATTTTGGCCACGCTGGATTGTTTGGCCTCGTTTGCCTTTATCGCCCGTAAGTACAATTATGTAAAACCCACCGTGAATGATGGCAAAGGCATTCAGATCAAAGCTGGACGTCACCCAGTGATTGAGCGCCAATTGCCAGCCGATGAACCTTACATTCCAAACAATACATTTTTGGATGATGAGGAACAGCAAATTATGGTAATCACTGGGCCTAACATGTCGGGTAAATCGGCCTTGCTGCGTCAAGTAGCCTTGATCACGCTAATGGCGCAAATCGGGAGCTTTGTCCCTGCCGATGCCGCCGATATTGGCATTGTAGACAAGATTTTTACCCGAGTAGGGGCCTCTGACAATATTGCCAAAGGAGAATCTACGTTTATGGTGGAAATGATGGAAACTGCCAGTATTATGAACAACCTCAGCGAGCGAAGTCTGGTGCTGATGGATGAAATTGGTCGGGGAACCAGTACCTACGATGGTATCTCGATTGCCTGGGCTATTTTAGAGTACTTGCACGATTACCGCAAGGGGCGACCCAAAACGTTGTTTGCTACCCACTACCACGAGTTGAACGAATTGGCCAAGGATTTTCCCCGTATCAAGAACTTCCACGTAACGGTAAAAGAAGTAGGTAACAAGGTGGTGTTTATGCGTAAAATCGCCGAAGGAGGCAGCGAACACAGCTTTGGTATCCACGTAGCTCGTATGGCAGGTATGCCACGTCAGATTGTGCTACGAGCCGATGACATCATGCATCATCTGGAAGCCAACCGTTCCCAAAATCCCGACCAAGACCCAACCCATGAATCTGGCAAAAGACCTGGGAAAGATACCGATACCGCCGCTACCAAAACGATCCCGAAAGCTGAGGTACAAATGAGTATTTTTGAAGCCCAAGACCCCACAGCAGCCAAGATTCAAGAAGCTATTCGCAAACTGGATGTAAACACGATGACTCCAGTAGAGGCTTTGTTGAAATTGAATGAATTGAAAGGGATGATGAATGGACAGCGGTAAGGGAATGATCAATTATGAATTATAAATGGATGAATTATTAATTTAATGGTTAGTGATCAGTGGTGAATGGTCAATTTTTTTTATTGTTCTATTGTTTGTAGTCAATTATAAATTATGAATTGATGAATTATTCTGTGATGCATTGCAAAACTATGGACTAAAAACCAGCCAAAGGCCAAAAGCTAAAGACCAACGGCTGT
>DMXI01000285.1 GCA_003483885.1 Microscillaceae bacterium | reverse complement strand
ATAAAGCTCCCGAAACCTCTAACGTAAATATTGTCTCCATTTTCCATGGAGTTTTGTATTACTTTAAAAAAAGCCTCTACAGTGATTTGAACTTTCTCTTTGTCAATCCCTGTCTTGTCGGCTATTTCTGAAATTACCTCCGCTTTTGTCACTTGACTAATATTTAAGTTATACAATAAATTTTATAATAAACTAAAAACCATAGGTTTACGTATCTGCAAATCTAATTTTTGAATTCCTAATAAAAAAGAATTTCTTCAAAAATAATTGATTCTTTGGTAGTTAGCTTTTTTTGGAGAAAATTTGAAAGGTTTGCTCAAAAGAAATGCTTTTTTTATCAAATGTAAATACTTGATTCAACTACCCTAAAATTCATAAACCTTTGAAAGCTAAAAGTGTTTAAAGTAACGACCGAATTTTAAAAGATCATTTTGTACTCAAAAATCACTTGTAACTTCTTGAATTAGATGGACAAACACCTATTTGCTGATAATATTCTCAATTGGTATGCCAAAAATAAAAGAGACCTGCCTTGGCGTCATACCAAAGATCCCTACTTTATTTGGCTTTCGGAAGTAATTCTACAACAAACCCGGGTAAAGCAAGGTTTGCCCTACTACGAAAAATTTGTGGAAACTTATCCTACCGTAAAGGATTTGGCTGAAGCCGACGAACAAAGTGTATTGCGTTTATGGCAAGGACTGGGATATTACTCCAGAGCTCGAAACCTACACGCGGCCGCCAAGTTTGTACATCAAGAGTTAGCCGACAAGTTTCCGGCAAGCTATCAGGAACTGTTGAAAATGAAAGGCGTGGGCAAATACACCGCATCGGCCATTGCCTCTTTTGCCTATAATGAAAAGGTAGAAGTAGTAGATGGTAACGTGTTTCGAGTATTGGCTAGGGTATTTGGGATTGCCACCGATATTGCCAGCCATCAAGGGGCAAAAGAGTTTGATGCCTTGGCTAAGTCATTGTTGCCTGACGAACAAACCGATGAATACAACCAAGGTATGATGGAGTTTGGAGCGCTTCAGTGCACCCCTCAAAAACCCAACTGTATGTATTGCCCAATGCAAAGTGGTTGTGTGGCTTTTCAACAAGGCAAACAAAAAGAATTACCGGTGAAGATTAAGAAGCTAAAGATCAAAAACCGCTACTTCCATTACTTGATTTTTGAGTATCAAAAAAACGATGAGGTTTTTCTGGGAATGAAGCAGCGGGTAGGGAAGGACATTTGGAGCGGATTGTATGATTTTTGGTTAGAAGAAAAATCTGCGTTACAAAATACCGAAGCCCTTATGGGGGAAAGTGATTGGGCAAAGGAGTTGACTGAAGAGTGGGTAATAAGCAAAGAGTCAGTGGCTTACAAGCATATTTTGACCCATCAACGAATTCAGGCTACCTTTCATCATATCCAAGTTCCAGTGAGTCAAACTGACCAGGAGTTTTTTAAAGATTTGCACTTTTTTAAGCTAGATGAAATAGTGGATTTGCCCAAACCTGTTTTAATTGATAACTATTTGAATAAAAACTTTTTTTGAGTATTTTTATAAATCTATATGTAATTTTGTGCCACAAAATAAAACTTGATAAATGGCGAGTTATAATAAGATTATATTGATTGGTCACCTTGGTGACGATCCGGTAGTGCGTGACTATGAGGGTAGAAAAGTAGCCAATTTTTCGCTGGCGGTAAATGCTTATACCCGTCCGGGAGAAGAGCCTAAAACCGACTGGTTTAGAATTTCTTTTTGGGGCAACAATGCCGAAGTAGTGGAGAAATACCTAAAAAAAGGAAAACAAGTATATGTAGAAGGCCGTCTGTCTACCCGAACTTATACCGACAATACTGGCCAAACCCGTTTTTCGCTAGATGTACAAGGACAAAACATGACTATGTTGGGCTCTCGCGAAGAAGGCGGTATGAACCAAGGCCAGGGTGGAAGCTATGCTGCCCCTCCTCAAACCAATGCCAAAAGAGAAACCACGGAGACTTCGTTTAGTGCGGAGGAACCAGATGACCTACCTTTTTAATTCATATTAATTTGCTGCTAACTTGGACTCTGAAACCGAAAGTTTATTTTTCGTAAACATATTACTGGATTTAGCGAGTGCTAACTTGATATTTTACATTGCCTTTTTTGTAGTACTTGCAATCCTTTTACTTTTATCTGGCTTGATTTCAGGGTCTGAGATTGGCTTATTTTCATTATCTGCCGATGACTTGGATCATTGCAAAGATAGTGAAAACAGGTCAGAACGCCTGATTGTTCAGCTTTTGCAAAAACCCCAACGATTACTGGCTACTATTCTCATTTTCAATAACCTTATCAATGTAGCCTTTGTCACCATTTCTACTTATCTAACCTGGGTAATTGTAGGCACCCGTAACCCTGGCGGTGTGGTTGTTTTTCAACTGACGGTATTGGTTACGGTAAACATCCTATTCTTTGGAGAGTTGCTCCCCAAGGTATATGCCAATAACCGAAACCTGTTTTTTGTACGTCGTACGGCGCGCTTGATTTTTTTGGCCATGCGCGTGTTCAGACCCCTGTCATTCATATTGATGAAAATGAGCAATGTAGTAGAGAAGCGAATCAAAAAGCGTGGTTATCAGGTAGATATCAAAGGGCTGGAAGATGTAATTGATCGTACCGATACTTCGGTAAAGCAACGAGAAATCCTGAAAGGTATTGTAAATTTTGGTACCATTACCGCCAAGCAAGTCATGACTTCTCGCCTGGCCATTACGGCTATAGACTTTGATACAAACTTTCACGATTTATTAGAAAAAATACAAGAATGTGGGTATTCGCGCATTCCGATTTATGCCGATACCATAGACAATATCAAGGGAATCTTGTATGTAAAAGATTTACTCCCCTTTTTGAATGCCAATGAGTCGTTTAAATGGACAAAACTACTACGCAAGACCTATTTTATTCCTCCTAATAAAAAGATAGACAAGCTATTACGGGATTTTCAGGAAAGACGAGTACACATGGCCATTGTGGTAGATGAGTATGGAGGTACCGCTGGTTTGGTAACTATGGAAGATGTAATAGAGGAAATTGTAGGAGAGGTAAATGACGAATTCGATGGTGATAAAGAAAAACTCTATACTAAAATTGACGAAAACACGTATTTGTTTGAGAGCAAAATATCACTTCATGATTTTTGTAAAATCATGGGCATCGATAACGATTTCTTTGATGAGGTAAAAGGGGAGAGTGAGTCGCTGGGTGGACTATTGTTAGAGCGTTTTGCCCGTTTGCCCAAACTCAACGAAAATATTGTATACGATAAGTTTGAGTTTACCATAGTATCGATGGGATTACGAAAGATAAAAATTGTAAAAGTTGAAATACACGAAGAGGATACGAAAAATTGATATGAGAATGAATAAATTATTTGGGGTAATGGGTGTCTTGACGATTTTATTGTCAGCTTGTGGAGGGGGAAGTAGTGAGTACAGCCCTAAACCCAAAGGATACAACCGAATAGATTTACCAGAGGCGAAGTATGTCAAGCTTCAGGAAAAAGCCCCTTATACCTTCGAGTTATCGGCTTATACCAAGGTGCGACCCGACTCATCTAAAATAGCTGAACCTTATTGGTTTCATGTAATTTACCCAAACTTTGATGCAGAGATACAGTTGACTTATAAGAAGGTACCCAACAACAAAACTTTTGATGAGTTTATTGAAGATTCACATATTTTGTTGAACAAGCACATGGAGAGGGCGTATGAAATCAAGGATTTTGTGATTAAAACTCCTTCTAAAAAAACTGCGGCTGTTTTTGAACTATCAGGAGATGTGCCCAGCCAATTCCAATTTTACATTTCCGATTCTACTACGCACTTTTTGAGAGGTGCACTTTATTTCAAAACTGCTACTAAAAACGATTCGCTCAAACCAGTGATTGAATTTATCAAAAAAGACATTTTGCATATGCTGAATACTTGCGAATGGGTAGAAACAGAGTGATTTGTCAATTATAAATTTAATGGTTATTTTTTCTATTGTTCGTAGTGAATTATAAATTATGAATGGATGAATTATTCCGTGATGCATCGCAAAACTACGGACTGTCGACTGTGGTCTATGGACTAAAAAACAACTTAAACTCATGAGAACAACCCCTGAACTAGTAAAGAAATTAGAGAGCGATCAAATATTTGTTTTTGGAAGTAACCAAGGAGGTAGACACGGAAAAGGTGCTGCTAAAACTGCCTTGGGTTGGGGAGCTGTGTATGGGCAAGGAGAAGGTCGCCAAGGTAGAACATATGCCATTCCTACCAAAGATAAAAGTGTGCGCAGAACTTTGTCGCTAGACGAAATAAAACCTTATGTGGACAGGTTTATCGAATATGCCAAAGAACACCCTGAACTCATATTTTTGGTGACTGAGATTGGTTGTGGATTAGCTGGATACAAACCTAAAAAAATAGCGCCACTTTTTGTAGAAGCCAAGGACGTAGAAAACATTTGGTTGCCCGCCAGGTTTTGGCACAAAATCGATTCTTAACTTTTCTATGGTTTCGCTTCGCTTATTGTTCCATTGTTTCGCGATGCGATGATTAATTATTAGCTCCTTCGGCTTCGCTCAGGACAGCGTTTTGCAAATATGATAGTCAATTATGAATTGATCAATTATATCTGCTTCGCGCTACTCTTGCTCCTTTCTTCGCTTCGCGCCTATTTTTCATTTTACGTTTTACATTTTTAATTTAACCCCGCTTCGCGCCATTTTTCACTTTTCATTTTTAGTTTTTCATTTAATAAGCTCCCGACTACGAACTAAAAAACTTTTCGTTTTTCACTGATAAAGTCCTATTTTGAGCTTCCGAAACATCTTGGATTGTTTGAAGTGAGAAAAGGGTGCTTTTCTACTTCATAAACTACTAATCTTAAACACATATGGTAAACATTAAAGTTGAAGTGGACAGCTACGAAAATGCTGAAAACTTGATTAAAACGCTCAAGCAGATGGCGTATGTAACATCAGTAGAAATGGAAGATGAGGATGATAAAAATCTTAAGCCTATGTCGGCTACTGATTTTTACAAACGAATTAATGCTGCGAATCTGGCACAAAAAGAAAATAGATTATTTAGCCAACAGGCAGTAAAAACGGAGGTAGCATCATGGTAACAGCAAAAAAAGTAGTTTGGGCCGAGTCTGCCAAAAAAGACTTGTACAACATATATACCCGTTTGGCGGGCAAATCAATGGCAAGAGCGAAGGATACTGTGAATGGTATTTTGGCAGCTACCGAAGTGCTCAATACGAATTATCCTCAAGGAACTCCCGAGCAATTGTTAAAAGCAGAAACTGATCCTTATAAGTTTATTACAGTGGGATTTTACAAAATCGTGTACAGTATCGTAGAAGAAACTGTAGTGATAGAGACATTATATCATGTACGCCAAGACCCTGTAGTGGGATAAAACTAATCGAATGATGAGGCCTAACTCATCATTTTGTTGGAAATTAAGGACAAAAAATAGGGGGGAGGCAATGGTGTCTCCCTCTTTTTAATTAAGAAGTTTTTAACAATTTCACAATCACTCAGTATTATCGTTCAATAAAGGTTTGGTTATGGGATCATTGAGTTGGTTTAAAATATTAATGGTATTGGGTGGCTTACAAGGTGGATTTCTAATTGTGGCCATCAATCGCCTTCCTAAACGCAATAAGACTGCTAATCGAATACTAACAGTTTTCTTAATACTCATTGTATTCAATTTATTGTGGCAAATCAAGCAAGTTGGTCAAGAAGTTAATTTGATAGGAGTAATACAAGATGTTTTGTTTTTCTTGTATGGCCCCTTTTTCTACTTTTATATTCGATCTTTGTTGACAACCACCTCCATCAATTATAGAAAATGGTTGCTTCATCTGTTGCCTTCTCTGGTGTACATAGTATTGCTGTTTTTTATGCTCAATGCGCCAAAGTATTGGTACTTTTCCTGGATGCTGACTGCTACCGCGGCTTTGGTGCATAGTACTATATATCTGATCAAGAGCTATCAATTGATTACCAATTATCGAAAGAAAACCTTTAACATACATACCCAGCTTAAGTATTTGCAAACCATCACGATATTGATGGGTATTTGTTTGGTTGCGGCCTTGTATGCGGTGATATTGTTTACCTTTAATATGCCTTATCACCTCAATTTTTTCAACTACCACATCAGCGGTTTAGTTGCTTCCTTTATGATTTATACGCTGGGGTATTTTGCGGTGCTATCGCCAGAAGTTTTTAAGCTACCACCCAAAGAAATAGTACCAACTTCTTTGCTTACTAAAACAAGCCCCACACCTGTCAAAGAATATTTTACTCAAGAAGAGCTGCAAGCCTGGACAACTAAGCTTGAGGAGATCATGCGTTCTTCTAAACCGTATTTGAATCCTACCCTCACGCTGGATGATCTTTCACAAATGCTGGATACAGATAAGCTTATGACATCTCGAATTATTCATGAAGGTTTTCAAATGGGTTTTTATGATTTTATCAATACCTATCGAGTTGATTATTTTGTACAGTTGAGTCAAGATAAAAAATATCAACATTATACTACTTTGGCGTTGGCTTATGAGGCTGGATTTAATGCAAAGAGTACTTTTCATAAGGTGTTTAAAAAGCTAAAAAATATGACACCTACTGCCTATTTAAAATCAATAAAAGAAAGCTAAATGGGTGGATATTGGTACTGAAAACGTACCCATATGAGTTTGCTATAGTTTTTTAGGCGATTGCTATAAATCTCATTTAAATAATCGGAAAAAGTAGTAAATTTATTGTGAAGTGCAAATAGCGAAATCGCTGCGGCTTTACCTGTCACCTGTCCTTAGGACTTTAATATTCAGGCTTTGCCTTTGAGTTATCATCAAGGCACTACTTTAAAAATAGAATCTATACTATCTAAGTTTAAACTACACCCCTAAAATAACAGCCTATGGAGCCATTGAATTGGTTTGAAATCTTGATGCTGTTTGGTGCATTACAAGGAGTATTACTTATTGTTGCCATCAATCGTTTTTCAAGACGCCACAAAACTGCTAACCAAATACTCACGGTTTTTTTGATATTGATTATCGTCAATTCTTCTTGGGAAATATGGAAATTATCTCAGGAAGTTATTTTGGTGGATGGACTCAGAAATGCTATTTTCTTCTTGTACGGACCATTTTATTACCTTTATTGTCAGTCATTGCTTACCACCAAAGTAATTGATAGAAAGCAATGGTTTTTGCATTCTATTCCCTGCTTAATATACTTGATTTTGCTATTTGTGATTCTGCGAAAACCTGATTTTTGGTACGAATCCTGGGCCTTAACCGCAGTAGTGGTGTTAATTCAAGGGCTAACATATATTATCAAAAGCTATCTTCTGGTAATTTATTATCGAAGAAACACTTTTAATGTTTATCCTTACCTCAAATATTTACAGACAATCATCCTGCTAACAGCCATTTCTCTATCCACAGTTTTGGGAGTGTTATTGTTGTTTGGCACAGCACACTACGTGGATTTGTTTAATCGCTACATTGCAGGAGTTATTGGTTCTTTTGTAATTTATTCGTTGGCATATCTGGCCGTATTATTTCCTGAAGTTTTTAGACTACCTGTAAAAAACACCCACCAAACCTCGAACCCTGATATCTCTACTCCAGCGCAACCTGTGCCCGAACCAGCAAAACAGCTTTTTAGTGAAGAGGAGTTACAGGCCTGGAAAATTAAATTAGAAGAAGTCATGACCTGCTCCAAACTTTATTTGAATCCTACTTTGGCTTTGGAAGATATAGCCAAGGCCATGGAAGCCGATAAAGTGATGGCTTCTCGAGTGATTCGCGAGGGCTTTCAGTTGAATTTTTATGACTTTGTCAACACTTATCGGGTGGAACACTTTATTCAACTGAGTCAGGATAAGCAATATGCACATTATACCTCGTTAGCTTTGGCCTACGAAGCGGGGTTCAACGCGAAGAGCACTTTTCATAAGGTGTTTAAAAGGATAAAAAATATGACACCAACAGCGTACTTAAAATTAATGAATGAAAATCAAGAAGAGGTCAGTGGTTGATTGATAGTGAAAGAAGTAACATCAGCAAGAGAAGCTCTATAGCTTATAAAAACAAAAGGTGATTATGTATTACATAATCACCTTTTGTTTTAGGATAACCCTTGTATTTTAGTGGTTATGCCCATCACCTTTAGAATGTCCTTCTGGTAACTTAGGCATCGGTTGGTTTTTAGGAATAGCGCCTTTTTTGACATCAGTAAGCTCTACCTCAAATTTAAGAATAGAGTTTGCTGGAATATCTTTGCCCAATGCTCTTGGGCCATAAGCTAACTTAGAAGGGGCAATCAGCGTAGCTTTGCCTCCTTTTTTCAAAAGTGCCAATCCTTCGTCCCAAGCTTTGATTACCCGACCTACACCTATAGTAAATTTGAAAGGTCCATAGGTTCGGCCGTTTCGATATTTGTTCTCCTTACGGGCAATCTCTTCCACACTGGTATCAAACAAGTTACCGTTCATCAAACGACCTACATAGTGAGTAGATACTGTATCGTATTGCTGAGGGGCAGGACCGTCGCCTTGCTTGGTAATGATGTAACACAAACCACTTTTGGTAAATTTAGCTTTACCTCCCAAGTCATTTTCTTTTACATATTTGCGAATGGCAATAGAGTCGTCACGATCCACCTTTAACTGAACCTTCATTAGACTATCTCTACGGATTTGCATCAAACTATCTTGTACCTTTCTTTGGGCAATTAAGGCTTTTTTGGCTTCAGCAGCTGGCTTTATTTTTACCACCTTTACATAATAATGCATATAAGTGCCTTGAGGAAACATAGCCGTGGGGCGTATGGCGCGATTGTTTACCAAAGTATCTACTGGAATGGCAAAGATCAAACTATCACCTTCGGCACACATATCCAATATTTCGCTGGGGTCTCCTTTGAAGCGAGGTGGTTGGTAGATCACATTCTCTTGTAAACGGCCACCTACTACAGAGTCTTTGTGATTTTTTACCACAAGTCTAAAGTCCATTGCTTTGTCAAAACGAAAAGCTTTGGAAGTATCAGTATTATGATTGATGAATTTATATAGTATCCCAGTTTTGGTTCTTTTAGCATCACGAAAATCAGCTGGGATATTGTCCGAGCCTTTTTCTCCGCAGCTTGCCAGCATCATCAATCCTGTCAAGGCAAGCAGGGAAATGAAAGTATAAGTTTTAGTCATTGTATTTTTGGTATTTAATAAGTGTCACTACCGTTCGCGAATCACTATATATAAAGTAAAGGAGAAAGTTCACGAACAAATGATATAATTTTGGAAAGCGAATTTAGGAGAAAAAAAGCAGTATTGAACAGAAGTCAGCAAGAAAAAGCGCTTATATTGACTGAAAATTGCGCTGTAACTAATTTTTAACATTTTGCGTTATTATTTTTAGACCTAATACTTACAACAAAT
>DMXI01000355.1 GCA_003483885.1 Microscillaceae bacterium | reverse complement strand
AAATTTTAATAAAATTCTAATTGATATTGATTATGGCAAAAGCTATAAAGATTGATAACACGGATAGAAAAATTCTTAAAATCTTACAGGAAAATGCCAAGATAACAAACGCACAGCTATCAAAGGACATTGGGCTTTCACCTGCACCTACACTCGAGAGGGTAAAAAAATTGGAAAACATGGGGCTTATCAAAAGCTATCATGCCACTTTGGATACTCACAAGGTAGGTTTAGGGGTGACTACTTTTGTGCAGGTATTTATCTCCAGCCATAAAAAAACCTACATTGACGCTTTTGTAGAAAAAATTCAAAAAATTGACAATGTGATCGAATGCCATCATGTAACAGGTTCTTGCGACTTTTTGCTGAAGGTAATTGCGGCGGATATTTCTTCTTACCAAAAATTGATGTTGGAAGAAATTAGTGAGATAGAAGAGATCAGCAATATGCAATCTATGGTGATTTTGTCTACCTTTAAAGACAAGAAAATCTTACCTATTCCTTAGTGAGGAATAAGACAAGAAATTATTCACAACTGCAAATTTTTAATGATGAGACGATGCGGGGTTAGCCCACATCGTCTTTTTTAGTTTATAGGTTACTTTCAACTGGTTTTAGTATATAAAGCGAACTATTAAATATTATGACCAAACTTCTGATGATTATTGTAGCCTTCTTTTGCTTGGGTAGGACCTATCCTCAAGCGCAAGCTTTTTATCGAAGCAAAGATTTTGAGCAAAAAGGAGTAACTGAGTATATTAAAATTATGTGGGCTAAATCCGTTTATTATTGGACGAGTGCCAACAAAAAAGATTTATTACTTATAAATAGAAAAAAAACAATTACACCAGTTAAAACGGGATATTATTATGAGGTAAGTTTTCCGAATAGCAAGGCTGTTTATAAACTGAATGAAATATATGGCAAAAACAGAAAATTGATCTGTACCCACCCAGATGGCAGAACCCAAGTTTTTGAAGCATTACCTACCATTTTTCGCAGTAAAGATTTTGAGAAAACAGGTGTGACCGAATACCTTACCTATGACATTGAGCAAGAAACTTATTTATATTTTACCAGCAAAAATGGTCGTAATAGAATCAAACTGATGAGGGCTAAAGAAGATGATTATTTATTATATAAATTCCCAAGGGGACGGGGCATTTATAGAATAGAAGTAGAAGGGGTTTGCTTAGGTGGAATACGTTGCACTCACCCCGATGGACGTATGCAATATTTTGAGTTTTACCAATGGAAAGACTAGCCCTGTAACCTGTGTATCAAACAATAATTATCCGCAATGAGAACACTTACCATCATCATAACCTCTCTTTTATATATAGGATGTTTAAGTACAGAAGCACAAGTTTTTTATGCTAGTAAAGAATTTAAGCAAAAAGGAGTAATAGAGTATCTATCAATCTGGGGAGAACTTGTACATTATTGGACAAACGTTCGTAAAACTGATGTTAAATTAACGTGTACAGGCAGAGAAAGCTTAGGGTGGGATAAAGTTTATTTCCCTAATGATCCAGCAAAGTATAAGTTGAATTTTAAGGGAAAGGATATGGTTTTGCATCACCCTGATGGTGAAATACAGATTTTTAAGCGATTACCTTTTGTGTATTGTAGTAATGGTTTTGAGCGAAAAGGAGTTGTTGAGTTTTTGGAAGTGGCAGAAAATGATCAGACTTTTTTATATTATACCAGCCAAAATAAGGCGAAAAAAATAAAACTACACAATCTTGGAAAGACTGTATTTCACAGCAAAGGTTATCGTTTTCCTAATAGCTCGATCGTTTATAAAATCTTAATGCCAAACAAGTGTGGGGGAGCAATATTCTGTATGCACCCTGATGGACGTAAGCAATATTTTAAATCCTATGATTGGAAATAGTAGCGCTTGAACTCGTCTAAGAAGCCGCTTTTGAGTGCTGAGAAAGTCATTTTTCCGATCCATCAGAACACGATTGACGACAACCAAATATTTGGTAAGCTCTGCCTAAATTCAACAACACCTGAATAGAAATATTGCAGATCTAATAAATGAGTTTTAAACAAGCTTTTAAAACGAATATTTGAATCAAACAATGATTAATGTTGATGCATAAATTCTTGATAATTATTAGTTCGTTTTTTTATTTGAGCCAGGTGAACATTCAGGCTCAATCTTTTTACATAAGCAAAGACTTTGAACGAAAAGGTGTAACAGAGTATCTCAAAATTATGTGGGGTAAGCACGTTTTCTATTGGACAAGTAATCGTAAAAAAGAAATTGCTTTGGTAAGCCAACCCGAGAAAATCGCAGAAGATGTGTCGGATGGGCGTTTGTATGCGGTGAGTTTTCCTAACAGCAAAAAGATATACAGATTCCACGAGATAACTCAAGGCAAACAACAACTGATTTGTACTCATCCTGATGGTAGGGTACAAGTTTTCGACCCATTGCCTGTGGTATATTTTAGCAAAAACTTTGAAAAGCCAGGCATAACAGAATACCTCTCTTATAATACTAAAAACAATACTTATTGGTATTATACCAGTAAAAACAAGCATAGAAAAATCAAGCTAATTGGAGTAGGAGAGAGCCAAGGTTTGTATAAATTCCCTGGCGGGAATACTGTTTACAAATTAAGCCTGGCTGGAGCTTGCGGGGGGCGTATACGCTGTATTCACCCTGATGGGCGTACGCAATATTTTGAATTTTATGAGTGGAAAAATTAAATTACTATAAAGATTAAACTTTAAGAATGAAAGATGATCGCATTAAAGTCTATTTTGATACCGAGTTTATTGCCAGACCCTATCATTTAGAATTGATTTCTATTGGAATGGTGCGCGAAGATGGAGAAACTTATTATGCCATTTCCGCCGAATTTGATCCCAAAAGTGCCAAACCCTGGGTACAGCAAAACGTTATAGCTCATCTGGAACCCGAAATCACCCCAAAAAGCCTGCAACAAATTCAGGAAGAGATTTTACTGTTTTTGGCTCGTCGCACTCCCGAATTTTGGGCCTACTATGCCAGCTTCGATTGGGTGCTTTTTTCCTGGTTAATGGAAGACTTTAACGCCATGCCGGCCCATTTTCCCAAGTATTGTCTGGATTTGCGCCAGGAGATCGCCCGCCTGCGTTTTCCCAAGTCTCAAGTGCCTCCTAATCAAAACAAACACAATGCGTTGGACGATGCACTGTGGAATAAGGAGCTACATGAGCGATTACAGACGTTTGAAAAAAAATTAAAGAGCTAGTATGTGTACATTATGAATATTGATTGATACACAATACATTTTTGTGGGTGGGGTTATAAGCCAAATAGCAGTCATTGCCATCGTGAAAAAATTCGTGGCCAATGATATAACCAATTTTTGTGTATTGATCCAGGCTAACAGTATGAGGTAATAAATACTCACTGTTTACCTCGATATCTCCAAAGTTTTGAGTTTCATACACCTGAGGGCTTTCTCCAAGATTAGACCATCCATCAATGACTGCTCGATAGGCACCAAAATTTCCTGTTTGCTCATAGTTTAATTGATTGATGGAGTAGGCGTAAAAGGTCTCGAGATAATAATCCAGGTCAAAATCCGAGGACTGTACTGCTAACCGAGGTTTTATGTATTTGATATACTGTTCAGGTTGCATTTTATCACTTAAAAAAGTACTTCCTTGGCGGGCAAAATCCTGTTGGATAATCGGGAAAATCTTTTGAGCAATCGTATAGCCTTTGTATAAATTGAGGTCTCCTTTGAATGCATATTTACCCTCGATAATATCAAATATGGTAAAGGAAAATCCATTATAAGCGGTTTCGTTTGTTTCATCCATCCATAGCCCATTGGTAGACACAAAAAATAACGATTGAGGTAATCCTTTGGCTAAATCAGATATTTTGCACAAAGGGTAAAATATCCCTTCCAGTTGTTTATCATCAAATACTTCTTCAAACTTTGGGTAAAGATCTATTTTCATTTTTTATCGGGTTTATTGGTCATCAAGTCACCTTATTCTAATGGCGATAATGAACATACAGGTTGAAAACCAGCCATATAGTGTCTAAGTTTCAACCTGTTACTGTGATGGGAGTCATGCAATCTTCATTTTTTGTTTAAACTGTTGCACAAGATATTCCCTTACTTTAAAATCCCTGGTTTTCTCAGGCGATACCTTCATCATATCAGTATTCAAACCTAAGCCTTTCCCCTGGCTAAATGCAGCATTATGGGTAGGCTCAAAGGCAAAATATTCCCTCACAAAATAGTTCAAATTACGATCATTAGCCGTAGGAGTACGCAAGCGTTCATGTACCTGAAAACGAGGATAGCCATCAATTGCAATGGGGGAATCATTGTCAACGGCAAATTTTAATTTTTCCTCTTTATAATCAAAGGTTAATGTATCCGTCAAAGTTTCTGAGTGAGATATTTGATCGTAATCAAAAACTTCATTGATAAAACATTTATCCCCATCAAAACCCATATAATGCAAACCTTGATCGGTGGCTACCAGATAATAATGAGCCATATCTACTTTGCTGGTAAAAGTAAAGGCATCTTTTAACCCTGAAAGTAATTTGGACTTGAAATCTGTAGAAATCTTGCCTGATATCATCCCAATGATGTTGGCTCCTTTTGTTGCTTCGGCAATGAGGCCAAACTTGTCTGGATTGGAAAAATATTCCGAGATGATCTTTTCTTTTCCTCGCTTCCATTCTTGAGCTACTTGTTGCTCGTTTTCCTCATACTTTTGCTTAAATTTTGGATAATAAAACTTCATGTAGCCAAGGTAAGCTACGATGATAATTCCTATAATAATAAATGGTATTGGCATTGGTATAATAGTTAAAAATTAGCGATAGTTTGGTTTTGCATGGCCATTTTCATCAACTTCATAGCTTTGTTTAGGAGTGGTTTTGTAATACACCCAGCGAAAAAATAAGTAAGCCACAATGCCTCCGACAATGGCGTAAACCCCCAAGGTTTGCCACTCTGGAAGAAATAACATAATGAGGCCCCAGGTTATAAAGGACAGAGTCGTATAACTGAGCCTGTAGGCGATTCTATGCAACATAGTTTTGGTAAATATTGAAAATTGATAAACCCATTAGTTACGCCTCTAAAAAGCGGCAATTTGTTGATCCAAATGAGCCGCAATAGCAGGCAAACCCTCTCGGGTAGCCATCTTTTGTCCAATGGCTTTGGCTTCTTGGTAATAGGCCGTTTCCAGTGCAGCTTTATCATACACTGCCGTATTTTGAAAAAAAGGAACCCAGTCTGGAAATTGAACCTTGATTTTTTCGGAAGGAGTGTTTTTTAAAATTCCCAACATCATGATTGCCATCTGATACCGCAAAAAACGATGAGGTTCGTATTTGGGGTAATGGGTTTCAATAAATTCCCAGGCTTGGGCATTGTTTGTCTTACTGAGGTAATAGGCAAACTCTATAGCCCATTCAAAGGCATCTTCTGGGAAGTTTTTCCGAGCTAATTCCTGCATTCCTTGCTCAAAAAAAGACTTGGCTTCAGCCAATTTATTTTGTTTGGTGAGCGCCGTACTCAGACGAGCCAGGGTGCGATCAGGTAAATCGCAATCATCGCAAACCAATTTCCGGTTCAAAATTTCATGTGCCTCCACTTTGGCTTTCTCCACATCTCCAAAGTTGAGACAATATTCTACCTGCATATTTTGGCTACAGCCAGTACATCGGGCCATATCGTCAGCAGGGGCTTGCCTGATCAAGTTTTGATAATCTTGGGCTTTGTCCTGAATCCCAAAGTAATTGTACAATAAAAAATATTCTTCGTGTAAGCGTTGCAGCGAATACCCATTACGCTGAAAACGTTTAGAGAAATCAGCTACAATAGTATCTCGCTGAGAAGCTGATATGTCAGGGTCATGCATAATAATATGCAACACCCATATGTATAGCCACAAGAAATCATTTTCGTCTATAAGGGCATTGTCTTGTTCGTATATTCCAATAATCCAACTGAGGGCTTCTAATGAAAAATGTCGTTGAACGGTGCTTATTTCCTGGTCGATAAGTTCCAAACGAAGCTCAACGGCCCACTCGACATCCTGATGGGCATCGGCAATTTGAATGGCTTGCTGTAGTAGTTTGATTTTATCAATAGGGTTGTCAAGTAAGTCTTTTTGAACGATCAGTTTTTGTATTTGTAAACTATACATTGTCAAGGTTTTTAATGGTAAATGATTGATTAGAAAAGGCATAGGTCAGCCATTCGGGCTATTTTCGTCAATGAAAACAGCCCGTGCAAAGGAGGCTTTTGGGCGGCATTATGCCGCCCAAAATACCCGTTAATACCGATGAACGAGGTTTATAGAGTGGCCAGCGTATGGGCTAAATGTGTGGCAATGGCCGGGAGATTTTCGCGGGCCGCTAGTTTTTCGCCAATGGCTTTAGCTTCTTCATAATAGGCTTTTTCTAGAGTTGTTTTATCATATTCGTGGGTACTTTGGTAAAAACTGACCCAGTCTGGAAACTGCGCCTTTATTTGCGATAATGAGGTATTTTTTAGAATACCAAGCATGGTGATCGCCAAACGGTAGCGCATAAAATCATCTGGTTGCTGTTTAGGGTAATGAGGTTCCAGCAATTTCCAAGCTTCGGCATTGTCGGTTTTACTGAGGTAATAGGCAAACTCTAAAGTATGTTTAAAATCACTTTCCCGAAAGCCCTTGGCTTCGAGGTTTTTCATTCCTTCATCAAAAAATACCTTGGCCTCTTCTAATTTATTTTCTTTGGCAAGAGCCATCGTAAGGCGAGCCAAGGTGCGGATGGGAATACGATTGCAACTGAGTTTACCATTCAAAATGTCCTGAGCCTCGGCCTTGGCTTTTTCGATATTCTCAAAATTGATAAAATATTCCACTGAGGTATCCAATTCACAAGCGGGGCAATCGGTCATCTCGTCATTTCCAGCTTGGTTTCTCAAATCCCGGTATTCCTGCGCCTTTTCCTGGATACCAAAGTAATCGTAAAAACCAAAGTAGTTTTCATATAATGGTCTTAGCGAGTAATTGTTTCGCTGAAAACGCATAGAGAAATCGGTTACAATGGCATCTCTTTGCGTGGCCGAAATATTGGGATTGGTAATCACCCGATCCAGAACCCACTTGTATTGCCAAAGAAAACTAGTTTCGTCTACCACCGAACTATCTTGCTCATAAGCACCCACAATCCAACTCAACGCTTCTAGTGAACGGTGACTCTGAACTGTATCCAATTCTTCTTCCATTAACTCTAAACGAAGGTTAATCGCCCACTCTACATCCTGATGGGTATCGGCCAGGCCAATGGCTTGCTGTAGTAGTTTGATTTTATCAATAGGGTTGTCAAGTAAGTCTTTTTTAACGATTAGTTTTTGAATCTGTAAACCGTACATAATCGATTAGTTAGTTTATGAAGTATGATTAGTGATGTCTATCAATGATAAATTAAGTATTTCTATATCTCCCTTGCCTACCGGAAACTGTCCTAAAAACAAAGATTGCACGTATAACAACTTGATCAACGCTGGAAAAGAATCTTTTTCGTGAGACTCCAGCAGCTGATGCACCATCGGGTTGTTTAAATTAAAGCATAGGCTAGGTTTGCTGGCATCTTCGGCAGTCTTCATAAAAGAAGCAAAAGGATTGTTTTGGTCACCCGATAACTTATGCGTTTGATGATTTTTAATGCTTTGCTCGTCGCAAACCAATAATACCGGAGTATCTGCTGGAAGGAATTTTTTCAACGAAATATCACAAAAATAATCCTTCATTACCAAGTTAGCTTTATCAATAAACTCTTGGTAACCCACCATTTCTTCAGGAGAGGCACTTTCAAACTCTTTCAGCACATCAAAAGGTGATATAGGCTGAATATTGAGCTTTGGGTATTTTTTGATAATGCTTTGAATGAGTGCTTCCTCAAAACTATAGGCAGCATTGATGATGAATATATCTTTTGAGTTCGCAATACGCCTGATTTGTTTAAAATCCTCTAGCGAAGAGGTAAAGTAGATTTGATCAATGTTTTGCTTGATCCAGCGAACATCCTTGCGGCCCTTGTTGGTCTCAAATACCAAGTAATCCAGGAATAGCTCCAGCAAAGTATCGTCTTCGTTGGCGAGCATCTTGATAGATTGGTAATGAGCATTGAGTATTTTGCCAAACAGTGATGCGTTTTCCTCAGAAGTAGTTTTGAGATAATCTTTGAAAGCTTCAGCTAATAATTCCTTACAGATTTTATAAGATGCATCTTGTACCAAACTTTCGCGGGAAGCGGTAGGCGTCAATTGATCAATGTTGAGGATGGTATAGATGAAGAATCCCCACTTGGGCAATAAGTTTTCTACCTTGTCAGAAAGCAGCATTTTTTTTACAAAAACTTTACTTTCATTGCTAGAGTTTAGGTGTAGCTTTTGGGAAGATATAAACCCCGTTCCCTTGACCCCTAAAGCTTCAATATCGATCGGAAAAGCATCCAAAAAATCTTGTTTAAAGTGTTCTTTACCATATGCCAGCAATGCCTGACGAGCGGCATTGTCTCTTAACCACACCGGAGTTTCTGGATTGATGTGGTATTGTTGACTGGCAGTTTGGAAGCGAATAGGATAAGGAAGTGCCTCGCCATAGTAAGAGAGGAGTTCCTGGATCGTTTCTTCCTGAAAATAATAACCCATGCCTGACTTAGCCGTGAGCATAACGGAGGTTCCCAAGGGCAAATTTTCGGTAGCTTCTTCCAATGAATAAGTACCATCGGATTGAGCAATCCAAAGATAGCCCTTGTCATCGGCCTGTGATTTGGTTTTTACCGTGATTTGTTCACTGACCACAAAGCCAGATAATAGTCCGATGCCAAAGCGGCCAATAAAATCATTCTCAAAATGATGGTCTCTTTTTGAACTTTGGCCAATCACTGCCAAAAAGCGGTGAATTTCTTCTTTGGTGAGACCAATACCATTATCAGTAACTACAATTTGTGAAGTAGCCTCATTGAGGAGCTGCACCTCTATGCGCCCCTCGAAGTGTTCATCATATAGCCGCTTAGCTTGAATGGCATCCACGGCGTTTTGTAATAATTCTCTAATAAAAATTTTGGGGGTGGTGTAAATATGATCGGATAATAAATCTATAATTCCTCCCAGATTTACCTTAAAAGTTTTGTTTCCCATTCGAGTATTTTATACTTTTTTGCTAGACTTAACAATTCGTAATGCCTCTTCATTTCCTCCTTCGGCCGCTTTGGTATACCATTCCAGCGCCAAGTCATCATTTTCTTCTACCCCATTGCCTACTAAATAAGCATTGGCCAATTCGAACTGCGCCTGAGGGTACATTTCTTCGGCAGCCTGATGCAGGTATTGAATCCCCAATTCTAAGTTTTGGGATGTACCTTTCCCGTTCATATATAGTCGCGAAAGCTGATACTTTGCTTTGGTATCCTGTTCGGCAATTTGTTTGAAATGCTCAAAAGCAGTTGCTTCATTTTTCGTAACCCCTTCGCCCTGGAGGTAACTCATAGCCAAATAATAGGTGGCTGAAGTAGATCCGGCAGCAGCCCCTTTGGTAAACGCTTCAAAAGCTTTAGTATCATCCTCATCTACCCCAATGCCATATTTATAGCAAATGCCCAACCCTTCGTTATAGCGATCTGCTTCAGCAGCTTTGGCATAATATTCAAAAGCATTTTCTTCTTTACTGTCGGGAGCCTCTTGCCAAAGTTCTATGTTACCCAAAAACAAATACGCATCTCCGTGCCCATTGGCCCCGGCTACTTTGAAATACTTGGCCGCTTCTTCCACATTGGTAGTAGTACCAAAGCCCTGATAATGATAAATCCCCAGCCTCAGAAAAGCGAATGGAATCTGGCCTTCATCAACTGCCGTTTTCATATAGCTAAAAGCTTGCTCAGGATTATTACCTTCTTGTTCGTAATAAAGTGCCAGGTCTACAGCCGCATCCAGTACTTTGTCTTCAAGGTTTTGAGCGTACATATTCAAGGCTTTGTCTACGTTTTTCTCGGTACCTTCGCCATAAAAAAACGCTTTGGCTACTTCATATTTGGCGAGTCTGTCTCCCAGATTGGCAGCTTTGTTAAAAGCCGCAAAGGACTTGTCAAAGTCAGGGGTATTTTGTGGGTGGTGCACCCCGTCGCGATAGTACAACCCTGCCCGATAACAAGCATATGGATAGTTGTCTTCACAGGCCTTAAGATACCATTCCAGTGCTTTGGAGTAATCCTGTTCGATCCCAAAGCCCGTTTCGTAGCACAGTGCAAGTTCAGTTTTAGAAAAACTAGAGTTGAACACCTCTACACCTTGTTGGATATATGCCAGAGCCTTTTCGGGGTTTTTCTCGGCACCTAAGCCCATTCGATAATAGTGCCCCGCCATTTCAACGGCTTCAGTATCTTTAAGCTCGCTTCCGGCCTCGTACCAATGCAGGGCTTGCTCGTATTGAGGCTCAAAGTTATTGGCTTCGTTGAAAACACCGTTTTGATATTCTTTGGCCAAATAAGTAGCTGCCGGGCCATGTCCTTTCTTGATAGCTTCTAATAAATATTGTTGACCACGCTCCAGGTCCTTATGAGGTACTACCTGCCCACTCAAATACAAATAACCCAAATGAATATAGCTATCCAGGTTTTCTTCTTTGATGCGCTCAAGTATTTCTACACCTTGGGTTTTTTGGGTAGCATCAAACGCATCCTGATACAGCATTAAACGAGCCAGTTCGAACTTGGCGTGGGTGTCGTTGTAAGTAGCGGCGTGGCGGATATGTTCAAAACCTTTTTGCAAATCAAGTTCGGGCGCATTATAGCAGTAATAGTACCCCAACATTAATTCCGCATAAGAGGCCCCTTTTTTAGTGGCATTTTCCAGATGAATAAGTCCTTGATCTGGATCAGGGGTAATGTTAGGACCTCCGTACAAAAGTAGTCTCCCTAAAGTATAATCCGGATAGCCCGATTGGTTGTACTGTGTGGCTTGCTGGAGGCATTGCAAGGCCAATTCTCCCTCTTGTTTGGTAAGGGCCAGTTCGGCCTTGATCGTATCTATCAGGCCAGCATATTTACTTTGCTCGTAATCCTGGATAGATTGAATCACATTTTCAGCCACGGGGTAGTTTTGCGCCCGAAAAAAGAGTGAAGCTTTGACGGCATTTCCTTGGATTGGATCAATGAGTATGGCCTGATCTACTAAATCGAAAGCTTTGTCTTTATCTTGAGTCACTCCTTGTCCATAAAAATATTGATAAGCCAACACCATCATCCCCAAGGTGTTATTTTGTTCTGCGGCTCGAGCACTGAGTTTTGCAGCATTGGTGTAGTCATGCAAGCCAAAACGAGCATCGCGATGCACATGGGCTGAAACGGCTAAAAATTCAGGGTCATCATCAGAAAATAGGCTCAAGGCATCCATAATTTTTGGAAAAATGACGCGATAATCATCTTCTGCCAATATTTGGAAGGCCTCGTCTTCTCGGGCCGCTTCAAACAATAGGCGCACGATTGGTTTTACCAAAGCGCGATAAGCCGCATCTTGGGCGTGTTGGCAAACATTGCCCATCAGGGCGTGCCAGGCGTTTAGGTCTCGGTTTTCAATGTGGGTTTTATGTAGTTCAATCTCTTGAGCAGAAAACTGTTCGGCATTTTCTGAGTAGTGGGTAATCATCATTTGATAGTTAGTTTTATGTTTTGCTTATAAATGTACAGTAGATATTGCTGGTTGATATCAAGACAAGTATGAGATAAAATGACTGCTTAAGTTTTGAGATAAAACAAATAAAAAGTTATGACTTATTTTCTACGTTTACAAGTACTTGGAAGATGTTTTTTTGTGAAAAACTTGCAAAGTTATAAAGCCAAACTTAGCACTTTCACTGCTTATCTAAAATAGCTAATCTATATTCGTGTTGGATGGGTGTATATTCGTGGGAAGTGGGGGGAGATGTGAGTGGGGGTATTATAGGGGTATTACTGAAAAGAAAGACAGATTAGATTCAAAAAAGATACAGGCTCTACATTTTCATATTACTAAGATAGCTTAGTCAAATTGAGTGAGGCATTTTTCAAAAAATAACCGATTTAATAGCACTGTTTTAACTCTATTCTTTCTAAAATTTGTGACCTCAAAATGGAAAATCATATGCGCTTCATACATTTCCTATTACCTTCACGTTCTAAACAAAAAAATCAGCTACACAAAACATGAAGATTTTAAAAACCACAGCCACTACATTACTATTATTACTTGTTTATTCAACCCAAGCCCAAAGACTGATCAAAACCACCGAAAACGTGCATACCTATGCGCTGGAAGTGAAACCTCAAACCGCCTATGCCCTCAAATTTACGAAAGCCTTTCAAAGCATCAGCGTGGCATATGGTACAGGGCAATCACTGAAAGGGGCAGAAGTAAGGGTAGGAGAGGAGCAATTTTTTTTAGAGAAAAATAGCCACGTAAGGTCTGAAAGTCAGCAGTTTAGCCAACTGCTGGTGTTGGCCAAGTCTGAAAATGGCTTTCAGTTCGAGTCGGGACAGTTGAGCGGGAAAATTCAAATTCATCTTTACAATTTAGGCAATACCCAAGCCGTACAAAGACAGGTTCAAGCCTACAAAGCCCGCTTTCGTACCCAACAAAACTGTGGCAAACCTGCTTCTATTCCACAATCAGTGTGGCGAACGGGGCTTACTCCCGAACCCATTCCCGATCCAGTAGTTACTGATGTCAAGCACTTAATTATTCATCACTCGGTGTCTTCTAATTCGGCTACAGATCAAGTAGCTATTTTGCGAGGAATTTACTTGTATCATCGGGCTACTTTGGGCTGGAACGACATTGCTTACAATTACCTCATTGCTCCAGATGGTACCCTCTACGAAGGACGTGATCCCCAGGGCAAAGAAACTGAAGGAGACAATATACGAGGGGGACACTTTTGTACGGGAAGGCAAGATGGCACGATGGGAGTATGCTTGTTGGGCACCTTTGTAGATTTCGAGCCTTCGGTGCCTATGCTCAAAACATTGATTGATATCCTTACCTGGAAAGTCAAAAAAGACGGAATGGACCCATTTGGCACCGCACCCCATCCACTGGGTATGCCTATTGTCAATAATTTACCCGTGATCGCTGGACACCAAGATGGCTGCACTACCTTGTGCCCTGGGGCTAAGGTATATGAAAAAATTGCCGACATTCGAGACAAAATCTCGGCCGATGTACAGGTATGTGCAGGTAAAACAGATCATTGTGCGGCTTTGCGGATTACAGGGGATGTGTATACGGCGGTATATCAACTGGAGCGGGATTTTGAAACTTCGCTGGCTAATTGTAAAAGTGGGAATGGGACTGGAAACTGTACGGCACTTTGTTCTGGTAAAAGCTTTTTAGATCAAATCACGACTTTGCGGAGCCAGATCACGGCCATTGAGCAAGCTTGCCAGAACGATACGCAAAATTGTGTGCAGCCTTGTAATAGCCAAAATTTATTGAATCTTTTGACTCAATTGGAGCAACAGGTGAATAGTGAAATCCAATTTTGGCTCAATAGCACCAGTGAAGTGAGCCAGGAAGTGACCCTATTGGAAAGCGAAGTAAACCAGACTTTGGCCAATTGCAATACTAATCTAGAAGCTTGTCGAGCATTCTATCCCGCCAATACATTCGAGGCTTCTATTACTGCGCTTAAAGCGAAGGTAGATAGTTTACAGGCCATTTGTCAAGCAGATGCTAACGCAAGTACGGTCAATGCCGATATTTTGCGAAGCAAACTTTCTCGCCTAGAGATAAAAATAGACCAAAAAATAACCGAATTATCACAGCAAAATCAGTTAGTGGTATACCCTAATCCGGTGAGCAATGGTTTGTTACAGATTAGAAGCTTAGCAATCGCTCAAATCACCGCCATTCGTTTGAAAAACATTCTAGGCAAGGGGTTTTCAATACGTCAGGTTGTTCGAACCTCAAATCCTTTTGTGTGGCAGGTATTGTTACCCTCTCTACCCAGTGGGTGGTATTTATTAGAAATGCAGATTGATGGTAAGTGGGAGAGACGAAGACTATTATTGAAATAGGCTAAATGGTTTTATTGCTATATGGTTCAAATGGTGACGATACATTGCACAACCATATAGCAATAAAATTATAATTGGTGGGGGGGAATATCGAATAATGACTAACGAACTTCGAATAACGAAGGAAAAAACTTTAAATGGTTGATTTTAGAGCTTCAGTCCCTCTTTTTAAACCGAACGCAGTGAACTCACCGTAGGTAATCACCCAATAAGTTAGATTCCAAAATATGGTTCAAGCACCTTTGGTCTCCTTTCAGTAAGACCAAAGGCTTGAAAGTTAATCAGAGGATGCCTTGCGCAACCATATAGCAATAGAGCCATATAACAATAATCAAAAACCTATATAAGGCTCTAGTTTTTCCAGGGTTTCCTGATCCAGGATTTTAATCTTACCCAGGTCAGCCATAGACGTATACTTACCGTGGTGTTCCCGATAATTCACAATGATCTTGGCAAGCTTATAACGAATGTAGGGGTGGGTTTTGAGCTGCTCATAAGTAGCAGTATTTACATTGATCTTTTTGATAGTTTCGGGTTTTATAGAAGCATACTTTAACAATTCTTCAATCACTTCAGGTTTTAACCCATACACATCTTTGAGTTGAATTGGGTTGACAAACCCTCCCAGGCTTTCTCTATACTTTACAATTCGAGCTGATAATTTTTCACCAATGCCACTGATTTGTTTGAGCTGAGCAGTATCAGCTTCATTGAGCTCAAAAGGAGTAATGACGCGTTTTTTGAACTTCTGCCCGCTTTCGTAGGGGTTAGAAGAAGCGTACTTACGTTCTCGTTTATCGGGTAGCTGAATATAACTTACCAGATGATCGTAAGCTTCATCGGGAAAACCATAAATTTTCTTAATATCGCTTTTTTGGTGAAACCTTCCACCTTTAGATACATAGTTATGAATGCGTTTGGAAAGACGAGCGGAGAACCCGAGCTTTTGCCATTCTTCTATGGTAGCTACGTTAGGATCAAAGGCAAACGTTTCTTTGGCCTGAAATGCAGGTTCTTTGACGAATTTCTTCCTCTTCTTCTTTTTTTGGGGAGAACTAGTAGAGGCTTTTTTCGCCTCGTATTCTTTCTTGAGTACATCTTTTTTGGCGGCAAGTTCGGCGGTTTGCTTATCAATCAAGGCCTCGAGGCTATCAAGTGTATTTTGATCTAGATTTTCTACTTGCCTGTTACCAAAAATCTTACCCGCTACATAGGGATAAACCAATACACCACTGACCGAAAGTATCATAATTGTCACAATAATGATAAATCCGTTGGTTTCTTTTTTGGAGAAACCAAAGTAATTACGAATCCAAAATTTTATCCGCTTCATTTTAATTAATAATGGTGCCTTTTAATGCTTATCCTCCTAATATAAAAAAAATGCGCGACATTATGGTGAATGCCGCGCATATCTTTCATTTATGATACTTACTCTTCCAGATTTGATTTTGGAGGAGTTCTCAAAACCTTACGAAAAAAATAAGCCATGGTAAGTGTTACAGTAGCCTGTACGGCTATCATCATTATTAACGCAGGAGTGCTCATATAATCTAGTTTTTAAGTTTAGTAATGTACCTCAATTTTTGTGTAATATAAATTGTACTTAACCTAAGCTTTTTCGGTAGCAAATGAGTCTACCGAAAAAGCTCGCAGATATTATTTAAGCTCCTCTATTATCTGGAGTTTTGTTTCTTATGATAGTGGCTCGGTATACAAGGTATCCAACAAACACGAATACCAAGACTAAAATCAGACGGCCAATGGTAATGTAAAAAATCTGATTGGTAAAATTACCCGTAGCCAGGGTATCTTTAAACTTCACTTTGTCTCCTTTTTTTACCGTTACTTTGGCACTCTTACCCCCATATTGAGCCACGTTTATAGTACTAACAACAGTTAGGGAGTCAAAAGTTTCCGCAGTCTTCTGATCTGTGTGCGGTTTTGCCTTTCCATTCTTATCTCGATAGTATTTTTTAATTTGGCTCAACGAGATCACACTGCCTTTTACGTCGCTTACGGTGCTTTCGCCTTCGGTTGCATTTTCAAACTTATCGGCAAAGAAAGATCGGTTGGCGACAATCCCTTTGTTAGTAATTTGGCCAATTACACTGCCATTGTCTAATTCCCATTTTCCGCTAAATGCCTTGGCCCAATCACCTCCTTTTGGCGTGACAAGTGCGCCTAGAAAAACAATTAATAGCAAGAAAGGAGTTACCCATTTAATAATGTATTTGAAAATATATGGAATCTTAATATCGGATCCTTCATTAATTTCTGCCCAACCTTTGGTCATACCAAATACCCAGGCAAATAAAATAACTTCGGCTAAGGCAAACACCACCAGAGCAATTGTTCCTGCCCAATAGTCGTATTCTCCAAATACCCCCTGACTGTAAAACATCACCGAAGGCAAGCCCACAATTAAGGTGACTATTCCAAAGCTCCAGGCGGCTTTGTTACGCGAGAAGTTAAACTCATCTTGCATAAAGCCCATCCATGGAGTACCCATCGCGAGCGAAGAAGTAATTCCCGCAAAGAACAACAAGCCAAACCACATCACCCCAGAGAGAATACTCAAGAGTGGTCCCCACTGCTCAAACAGATAAGGCATTGTTTGGAAAGCCATAGAGAATCCAGCATTTTGTTGTGCCCACTCCAGACCCAAATAGCCTACCGCAATTGGAATAACTACTGAAGCTCCTAATACAATCTCTACAAAGCCATTCATCCATCCGGCCGACATCGCGTTCAAAGCAATATCATCCTTGGAGCGTACATAAGAAGCGTAACATTGAATGGTTCCCATACCTACCGATAGTGTAAAGAAAATTTGCCCGGCAGCAGCCATCCATACTCTAAAGTCCCAAATACCACTAGCGGTGGGTGTCCATAAAAAGTCTAAGGCAAGGGCCGAGTTACAATCAGTACAACCTTCAGGGGCACCAGAGCTGCCTAGAGTCAAACCACGAATGGCCAGAAAGGCTCCAAAAACGATCAACATTGGCATTCCAAATTTGGCTACTTTCTCTACACCGCCACTCAAGCCGCGTGATAAGATATATATATTAAGGGTAAGGGTAATCACATAAATAATAAGCGCTGGAACCGGAATACCCATAAACGAATCGGTGTATTCAGTAAAAGCGGTTGCCACGCCATTTTGATCTACTCCGGCAAATGCTCGGTTGATTGACTTCCACACATAAGTCAAAGTCCAGGATTCAATGTAAGTATAGTAAGCAGCAACAGCTATGTTGGTAAATATTCCGAAAACTCCAAAGTATTTCCAGAATTTACGGCGACTCATGTTGTCTAAGATAAATGGAGTAGAGTGATTGCCCTGGCGTCCACCAAATCTACCCACTGACCATTCTACCCAGAGGAGAGGGATTCCCATCAAAACAAAACACACCAAGTAAGGAATAATAAATGCACCACCGCCATTTTGCACTGCTTGCACCGGAAAACGAAGAAAGTTTCCTAACCCTACGGCATTCCCCGCCATCGCCAATACGAGCCCTACTCGAGAGCCCCAGGCTTCTTTATTTGTACTCATTTATCAAATAGTTGGATTTATTACTGAATCAATGAAAGGCTAAACTACAGCTTATTTTTGAGTTGTGCAATAAGATGAGAATGAAAATTGGCTTGTAACGATTTTTTT
>DMXI01000096.1 GCA_003483885.1 Microscillaceae bacterium | reverse complement strand
AAAATCTACTACTAATTTCATCGCTGTTTAGTTTACCTGGTGTGTGCCTTTAGGACTCTCGTAAATCATCTTGAAACAGCAATAGATTTGTCAGCGGCAGGCAGGTTATACAAGTTGTTATGCTCGATTTTCTTTTTTAAAATAGTAGACTTCATTCTTCTGTTAGTTCTTTTTCAGGTTCATTTGTTTTTATAAAGGCTCTGAAAGTATGTAAAGTTTTAATATGATGTTCAGTTTTATGCTTGCAGAGAACACCCCAATATACGACATTCGTTTATTTTTTTAGAAAACTCTATCCAATTGCCGATCAAATGAAAACTCCCTACCTTTACCTTTGTTGTGTGTAGTTTTTATATTTAGTTAATCGGGTTCATTATATTCTTATTTTTAATGAAACTTAAAATGTGGAGATAATTTATTTAACCTATTGAAGTTAAATACAAGCCTCGAATTTCAATTTGTTTACTAATTTTTAAATCACCTATTCCACCTGTAAAAGGATTTGGCGCATATAAATTGTAATGTTTGTTTTTGAATTTAAAAGCTGATTCGAACCAATGTTTTTCATCAAATAAATAAGAACCCCATTGATCATTTTTAGGTATGATTTTATAGCGATCCCAGAACATATCTCTAAATTCACAATCTACTAATTCCCCAATGATTTTTCCTTCAAATTCAATATACCAACCGTATTCTCGTCCCCAATTTGATTTTTGAAGTTCTCTTGAATTCTTCCAGCTTCTTATTTTATTTCTAATTATTTTAAACAAATTTCTGTTTGTATTTTCTTCTAAATATTTATTACTCTATTTTTTCATTTAATTGAATTACTGATTGTCATTTATTTACTACGAAGTCTTTGAAATGATTGATTTTCTTTTAATTACACACAACACTCCAATATGCCCCACTGGTTTAAGTTTGAACGTAGTGGTAACTTAAATCTAATGGTTATGAACAGTTTGCAACTGTTCTTGCGTAAGCAAAATCTTACTATATTTTTTAGAGTTGCTCTTTAGGAGCAAGTAAAGTTGCAAACTTTACCTAATCAAAGGGCGTAAGTTACGCTAAACTTACGTCAGAGGGGGATAACTTTCTGGTAAGCAGTTATATTGATTTGTCATCAGTACGATAGGAAGGGTCTGTTTAAGTAGCCTGATGTACTGGTTTATCAACAGATTCCTCCTGCGTACCGATGACAACATTCTATTTAGTTGTAGAAATCTTGCTTGTCATACAGAGCGCAGCGAAGTATCTGAATAAAAACGAGTTCAACACGCAGACCCTTCGCGGTGCTCTGGGTGACAATACGCCTACTTGAGTGGTCATCTCCATTGATGTAGTTTGAACAAAAAACCGAGTCTACAGCTTGGCTGTGACAAGCTCAACACAGTTAATTAGTTCTCGGAATGACAAAAAAGTGGTGACAATGCTCAGGTTTCTATTTCACTCAATGCTTCTCAAAACTCAAAAAATTAGGCTTATCCAATTTCTTAGAAATCCGAGCCGAAGCGTTCATCAAGCCCACGTGGCTGTAGGTTTGCGGGAAGTTACCCCATTGACTTCCATTTTTAGCACTTACATCCTCGCTCAATAGCCCCAAATGATTGCTATATCCAGATAATTGCTGAAAAGTATTGATGGCTTCCTCTAGCCTGCCCACACAAGCCAATGCCTCTACATACCAAAAAGCACAAATGAGAAAAGTAGTTTCAGGTTCGCCAAAATCGTCTTGGTGCTTGTAACGATAAAATAAGCCTTCGGGCGTTTTCAGTTCTTTTTCCAAGGCGATCAAGTGGTTTTTGGCACGTTCGCTATCTGGTTTGAGGTAGCCCATCGTAATCAAATGGAGGGTACTGGCATCCAGGTTAGGTGTGTCAATCGCTTGGGTATACACCCCTCTGGTTTCGTCGTAAGCTTTTTCAATGTATTCTACCGATTTTTGTTGTAGGGTGGTAGCCAGGTTCACCATTTCCTCGTCTTTCATAAACTTGCCTATGCGCAACGCCGCCGAACTTCCCGCCCAATGAAACAAATAAGTATAGGTATGGTATTGCGATTTATTCCTAAACTCCCACAAACCTGCATCTGGTTCGTCTATCGTTTCTTCTATTTTTTGTAATAACCTAAAAATCAGTTTTTTAGACTCGTGTCGCTCTTCAAAAACAAAACGATTGTCGGCATAAATGGGTAGTAGAGACACCAGGATTTGCCCATATACATCGTTCTGGATGTGCTCATAAGCTTGGTTGCCCACCCTTACTGGGGTGTTATTGTCTTGATAACCAGCCAAATCCAATATTTTTTCTTCAATAAAATCATCCCCATTGATTTTGTACAAAGGCTGCAGGCGTTTATCGTCTCTCAGGGCAATGTTGGTAATGTACTTAAAGTAAAGCTCTAGCTCTTCGAAGTGCCCAATATTATTAAAGGCATTCAAAGTGTAGAAAGTATCACGCATCCAGCAATAGCGATAATCCCAGTTGCGCGTGCTTTGGGGAGATTCGGGGAGGCTCGAAGTAGCCGAGGCAATGATGGCCCCTGTATCTTCGTATTGGTGCATTTTGAGCACCAAAGCCGAACGAATCACTTTGCTTTGGTAAAAATCACTGATACTGGTCGTTTTTACCCATTTTCGCCAATATTTGATGGTATTGTTCAAAAAGGTTTCGGCCGTATCTGGAATGCTGGCTTCCATAGGACTACCATAAGTCAAGAACAAATACTTGGTTTCATTGAGCAAAAAATAAGACTCATCTTCTATAAAAGTCAGCGACACATTGGTCGTGAGGCGCATTTTTTTCTCTAGCCCCAAATACTCAATATGATTGCTCCCACGATGGTTTTTGGGCGTAAAGTTGCCATAATCTCCCACAGGACGACATTTTACCTTTACCCGGGGCGAACCCGAAAGTGGCTCTATTTTTCTGACCAACATCAATGGGCGATAGTAACGATCTACGTGGTAAAAACGAGGAGCAAAATCAGTGACTCTATACTTTCCTTCTTCGGTCGATATTTCAGTACAGAGAATGTTGGTGTTTTCAACATAGTATTGCTGGCTCTCGAAATTGTCTTGAGGAGGTAAAATAGAAAACTCGCCCCCTTTTTTACTATCCAAAAGACTCCCAAATACAAAACTACTATCAAACCTTGGGAAACACAGCCAAACAACGTTTGTGTTTTTGGCAATATGAGCCAGGTAAGCACAGTTTCCAATCAAACCAAAATCGTAAGTATGTCTATTATGCATTGATCAGTTTTTTTAAAAGTTCTCTTACTTCAGTAACATTGTCTAAATAATAATTGGCGGCTGAACTACCCGCTCCAACCTTGATCGTAAAGGCATTTTCGGGCATTGCTTTGAAGGTGTCTTCATCGGTTTTATCATCCCCTAAGGCAATGACAAAATCAGAAGGATATTTTTGAAGCCATTTGGTAGCACCCACTCCCTTGTTGGCATTCATGGGCTTTACTTCTACCACCATGTTACCCTCCAGTACCTGCAAGCCCATATTATTGGTCAAATACTTTAAATGGCTACTCAACTCTCGTGTTCTTAATTCGCCCAAGCCCACTTCTACTTTGCGATAATGCCAAACCAAAGAATAAGCTTTTTGCTCTACAAAAGCTCCAGGAGTTCTATTGACGTACAAATCCATCATGGGGTAGATTTCTTTTTGCCAACCATTGTCCATTCCTGCTTGTACTTCCCATTCCTGGCCCATTTGTTTACTCCAAATGCCGTGTTCGGCGATCAAGTCTATGTCCAAATCCCCAAACCATTCTTCCAGATTATCGTGTTTCCGTCCACTGATAATCACCACCCGATTTTTAGGGTCTTTAATCAGTTTGTTTAAAATATCGTAGAGTTCTTGATTGGGCATCGCTTGTTCTGGTTTTTGGGCAAAACCAGTCAATGTACCATCATAATCTAAAAACAAAAGCCTTTTTTCAGCCTTTTGATAAGCCGTTTTAATCCGGTTTACGGTGTTCTTTTCCAGTATTTTGGTATGCATATACGACTGTTGCTCTTTTACCTCGGCCAACCTGTCTAAAAACAGTTTTACCCAGTGATGAATGTTATACCTTTTCAAAGAGTTTTGCATCACCTCCATGTGGAATTTTTGTTCCTCTTCGGGCATCGTAAGGGCCTCGTGCAAAGCCGCTACAATTTGTTTGATATCATTGGGATTCACCAATATAGCATCGGATAGCTCTTTGGAAGAGCCTGCCATTTCACTCAAAATTAAAACTCCGGTTTGGTCTAAGCGGCTGGCAATGTATTCTTTACACACCAGGTTCATGCCATCACGCAAAGGCGTTACCAACGCCACACTGGCCATTCTGTAAAAAGCTGAAAGTGCCTCAAGGGGAAACGAACGGTAAAAATAATGTACCGGAGTCCAGCTCACCCGGCCATATTTCCCATTAATACGCCCCACCAGTTCATCTATTTCGGTTTTTAGCGCCTGATATCTTGGCACCGTATCACGCGAAGGCACCACCACCATAAAAAGCACCACTTTTTCTAAATACTCAGGGTATTGCTCAAAGAAAATCTCGAGGGCTTGGAGTCTGTTTTTGATCCCTTTGGAATAATCTAGGCGGTCAATGGACAAAATGATTTGTTCGTTATTTAGAGAAGAGCGATAACGTACTTCGCGATTGATCGTATCGGGAGCCAGCGCTTTTTGAGCATATTTATCATAATCAATCCCCATTGGGAACGCATCTACTACCACTTTGCGATTGCCGACTTCTACCTCTCCATGAAAATACCCCATGCCTGCCAGACGATTGACCGAACTCAAAAAATGGCGCATGTCATCATAGGTATGAAAACCCAACAAATCGGC
>DMXI01000511.1 GCA_003483885.1 Microscillaceae bacterium | reverse complement strand
GCAATTCTGACATGGATTTTATAGCCAATATTCAGGAACTAGCCTCTAATGTAGGTATTAGCAATATGGCTTTTCAAGCCGCCTACAAATATTTGTATATGCACGAATTAATCCGTATGCACCCTTCTATGGCTACTTCTACCACTGGAAGCCAAACCCAGTACCAGGCAAGCATTACCCATCAGGGAATGAAAGTAGTAGAGGAAGTATTTAAATATCAACATAAAGCAACTGAGTATTTCCCTCCTTACCGGGAAATGATGCGCTAAGCTGTAGTGCTTAAAAACAAAGATTATTTAACACTATCAATACTTGAACAGTCCTGACAGGTTAGCAGAATCTGTCAGGGCTAAATAATTGACTTTAGAGTGGGTTTAATATTTTAAAACTCACTAATCAAATAAAAAAATTAAGCTCCAAAGGGCTTGGCTATTTTGAATAAGGCCTGACCAGCTAAATCGTAAAAACTTAAAATCCACTAGGATAATTTTTACCCAACGGTCACTTAACAAATAACTCAAAAACTTTGATTTAACCGCTAGAGAATTGGAAAACAAGCATAACTTAAACATTAACGACGATTATACCAACTTCACCAATCTACCTGAGTTTAGACTGGATGTAGAAGCTGAAATGGCCGAGGTTGACCGATTGTTTGCTGACCTGGATTCCAATTCTGCTGCACAATCGCTTCATCAAACGTTTATTCCCACTTCTAATTCAGGATTCAGGCGAGATGTACTGGAAATCAACGATTCATATACCAATTATACCAATGTTGCCGAATTTAGGATAGATGTAGAAGCTGAAATGGCCGAGGTAGATCGTTTACTTGGAGATATACCCAAAGGGGTCAAGATTCATTCGGCTTCTGTGCCACCCAGAACATTAGTTGATTCCAACACTTCTCAAGAAAGTAAACGATTCTTGGATCAGTCGTCATCAGGGAATACTACTATTGAGCAGGAGCTTTTAGAGAAAGTTGCCTCATTACAAGGAGAAGTAGCTGACTTGAAGCTAAAATTGGTGAGTATTGAGAAGATCATGCAGCTCGTTCTTGCTTCTCTTAAATAGTTTTAGAAGCTGTTCGAGTTCTATTCAATATCTTTGTTATGACTAAAACCCAAACAGCTTCTTAGAGAATGTAAAGATAATATCCTCCCGACTTCACTTCTCAGGAGGATATGATATTTTTTATTTACCCAAAGATAAAATATTAGCCATCAGGCGGTAAGCACCTACTACTCCAGCAGGAAGCTCCCTGAAAAACGACAATCCGGTATATACATAATACCCTTTGCCATATTTGGTCACTAATAAACTTCCTTTCTTAGGCGTTTCGCCAGGGTCTTTGCAAGAAAAAATCGCATCGTATTTATCATCCCATTTGTTAGGGAAGTATAAACCACGCTCTTGCACCCAGTCTTTAAAATCAGCCTGCGTAATTTTATTGGGCTTGTTCAGCACGGGGTGAGCTGGCTTTAGAAATTCCATCTTGGCCTCTTCTACCGTTACCCGATCACGAGAAAGTTTCAATGGGTAAGGTCCCAGGTTTTTGGTACGTACCCGACGGCTGGTATTGTATTGTACCACCATATTTCCCCCATTTTTTACATACTCAAACAAGGTATTTTGGTGAAACTTCATCCGTGGGTTGGTGTTGTATGCACGAATTCCTACCATGACGGCATCGTACTTTTTAAGGTTATCGGCTGTAATATCGGCATCCTTGAGTAAATCTACTCGATAGCCAATCTGACGAAGCGACTCTGGTACTTTATCGCCTGCTCCCATAATATAGCCAATCAAATTTCCTTTTTTCTCAATCGGCAGACGAGCAATTTTAGACTCAGCCATTGGAAAAATCGTCTGGATTGGAATGTGTTTATAATCGATGGTGACCAAACCCCGCATATACTTTTTGCCTGCGATATTTACCACGGCTTTTAGTACTCCTTCTGAAGCTCGTTTAGGAGGAATTACTTCAAAGCTAAATTTCTGCTCCTGATACCTTTCTTTAAGGTTTACATCAAAAGCGGCAGGTTTACTCTTCCACCCTTGTGGCAAATCCAGCGATACTTTGCCTTGTACGTTGATTCGCATGGCTTTCACGACTACTTCTATTTGTTGCGACTCGCCAGTAAACAAATATACCGGATTGGCAATATTAGCAGTCACTGGAGGGGTTACTTCTAATGTGCGGTAACGCTCTCCGTATTGAGGAATGACCCATTTATGAAAAATGGGAGCCACGTCGGTTAAAGTGAGGTCTCCTACCTTGAAAGTAAAAGTAACCGGAATGGCAGGTTTGTTTTCGGGCAAACCAATCAGGCGCTGATCATTTACCTTGAACATTCCTTTATCAGGACGTTCCTGCAGCCAGTAAGGCTGTGAGTTTTGCGCATCGGTGGGCACCTTTATGTTCATAGGGATACGCTCCAGTTTGTTGTTTTTCAAAGACTTAGCCTCGGTGTATTTACCATACGTAGCGTCTATGCTCTCAAGGGTAACCGGATAATCAGAACGCTTGATTACTTGAATATTCAGGTTTACATCGTTGCCACTGGCCACACTATATGCTGGGCTAAGTGCTTCGTACCATACCCCTGCACATTGAAATATTAGGTTTTTGGTTTCTTCCAGTTTGGCCGCTACCAAAGCCGATTTGGGCAAGCCTTGCATCGTTTTGTAGGCTTTGATTAGGTGAGGGATAATTTTGGTGGGGTTCTCAACATCAAACTCCTTGTAAGCTTTTTCCAAGATGGGAATCAACTTTTTACCGCCCTTTACCCGATTCCAGGTAATGTCTATACCCGCAAACAAATCACCATCTTTGCCATTGCCCATATCAGAGCCATCTACCAATTCTAAGTATTCTATTTGGCTGCCACGCCCTTTTCTTGAGCCAAACCCTTGGCTACGGTGCATACTACGGCTTTCGGCAGCAATTTCTCCATAACCTTTACCCAACAAAACATTATAAGCCCCTGCATCTACTCGGGGGTATTTTGACATATCTACTTTGCCTTTACTACGGGTAAAACGGCGGTATTGGCGATAACTATTCCAAGCAAGACGCTTGGGTTTCCAGGGTTTTACATATTTAAGTTGCTCGGGAAACTTGGTAGGATCGCCTGCTAGGGTAAATACTTCGGTGGCAAACATTGCTGAGGCCACATGGTGCCCATGATTACCCAAAGTAAACTCATTATGAGAAAAGCGGGTAACAATCACATCGGGTTGAAACTTACGAATCACCCAAACCATATCGGCTAACACTTGTTCTTTATCCCAAATTTTTTGAGTTTCTCTGGCATTTTTAGAGTACCCGAAATCGTTGGCACGGGTAAAAAACTGTTGCCCTCCATCGGTGCGACGAGCGGCCAGTAATTCCTGGGTACGAATTACTCCTAATAATTCCCGCACTTCGGTTCCAATTAGGTTTTGTCCCCCATCGCCACGGGTCAAGGCCAAATAAGCGGTTCGTAATAATCGTCCTTTGGAAAGGTAAGAAATCAGACGGGTATTTTCGTCGTCAGGGTGGGCTGCAAGGTACAAGGCAGTTCCAGTTACTTGTAATTTTTTGAGGGCAAGCTTTATTTCCGCAGCATTCATTTGAGGACGTGGGCCAGCCAAAGATTGGGCTTTGACATTGACACATATCATCATCAGAGTCAAAGCTAGTAACCAATGCTTACTATACTTGATCATAAGTATTTGGTGTTTACGGTTTGGGGGTTTTTGATTTTCTTAAAGTTGATAGAAGAATAACCTTCATATTGCTAGACATTTTAGCTAAAGTTGGTCGTGTCCTCACGGCTGACAGCGCGGCCGCCTTAGTTTGTGTCTCCACAACCGAAAAATGTCTGATAGTATGAATAATCTTTACAATTTAAGCACTGAACTTGTTTAACGTTTCCCCAAATGATTCAAAATAACATTTTTCGCGATATATCTCGTTGCAAAAATGCTCATTTAGCGCTGCTAAACTATACTTTTTACGCCTCATCTATCACAAAAAATGAAAATTTTGCTTTCAAAGAAAAAACATTAAACCAGTTCACTTGCTAAAGGTGTTTTGTAAAAATCAGTAATAAAAAAGGGGAAATAAATATTTCCCCTTCAATTTGTCATCCGATATATTACTTCCAGGCTTTCATGCCTTTGTCTAATTCAGCTTCAATGTTGTTTTTATAAAAGTTTTTCCAACCAGCACGCTTTTCTTTGGCATACAAGTCTTTTACTTTTTTACCTAGCTTCATCGCTTCTGATTTTTTGCCCATTTTGGCCATCAATGCGGCATGCCACCAGGTATTGATCATGTTTTCACCACCCATGGCTACTGAAGCTTTCACCATTCCGTAAGCAGCTTTCAATTCTTTTTCATTAGAAGTATTCTTAGCCATTTCGTATCCAGCACTACCCAAGTTGAACCAGCTTGCCTGACCCGCAAATTTCTTGATGCTGGCCATTACTTCTTTCTGAACATTTACAGTAAAAGGAAACGAAATTTCTACTTTTTCCCAACGTAGATTTACCATTCCTTTTTCATCGGCTTCGGCAGAAATACTATAAGCCAAACGCTCTTTGTTGCGTAAACCTTTGGTTACAGTAGCTTTTACTCGCTGTACTACATCGGCTTCTTTAAAACCAAATGCGCTTCCTTTAGTAGCAAAAATCCATTCCCAATTGTTGGCGTCTTTTAGGTCTAACATCAGCACGTAAGATCCCTTGGCCAATTCTTTTCCACCAATGTTTACTGCGGTGCTAAAAGAAATTTTAGTAGGTGTGTTGGCCCCTGCTCTCCAGGTTTTGCCAAATTTTTCGAGGCCACCCCAAATTTTGCGACCTTTTACTGCAGGTGAAGAATATACCACTTTCACATCGGTTAAGCCTACAGTTTGCATTGTTTCTGCACCAGGACTTGGTTGAGGCAATTTAGGCTGAGCTACTGCCAAAGTAGTAGCACACACAAAACAGACTAATGTGAATAAAAGGTGTTGAAAATTTCTCATAAGATTACTAAGAATTAGTGTTTAGTTATAAAAGTACTCTTGATTTACTAGTAGGTGGGACATATAATACCCCAATATGTATGTTAGCTGATCAAATATAGAGTTTCACCCCAATTTGGCCTGTTATTGAGTAGTTATTTAGATGTTAAATTGGTGTTAAAGGGGTTTTACGCTGAATTTTTTCAAAAAAACTAAAATCAGGAGAGACAAATGCCCATTTTTTACACATATGCTCACAAAATATTAGCAAAAGTATACAGCGTTTTGTAATTTTGCTCAAGAGTATGTTTAAAAATTATAATCTGGGCTAAAAATGTGTCTTTTACGCACTGATTTTAGTAATTTTTGCGTCAATAGCTTTGGCTATTCCCTTAAAAATATACTTCATCAGCACAAAAAACTCAGCATTTTGATCTCCGAAGACAAAATTTAAACACACTCTGAACCTACTCAATGAACAACTAGTTCACTGAACATTCACAACATTTATTTTGGACTATTTGGTAACCTCCACACATGGATCAGCAAGTAACACATGTGGCTACTGCCGAAGCAAATACTCCGCTTTCGGATGAAACACTACAACCCATTGATACCACTGGGAAAATCAATGTGGTGTGGTTTAAGCGGGATTTGCGCTTGCAAGACCATGCCCCACTCAAAGCCGCCATTGAAAGTGGCTTACCTACCCTACTTATCTATATTTTCGAACCCATTGTACAAGAAAGTGCCGACTGGAACATTCGCCA
>DMXI01000401.1 GCA_003483885.1 Microscillaceae bacterium | reverse complement strand
ATAAATTGTTGGATCATGAAGGTTAAGAAAAATTCAAGCGCAAAAAAACGCTTTAAGCTTACAGGTACTGGCAAAATCAAAAGAAAAAAAGCCTTTAAGAGACACATTCTTACCAAAAAAGGCACTAAACAAAAGAGACGTTTGGGTCAAACTGGTTTAGTAACCAAAGCCGATGAAAAATTGGTAAAGCAAATGTTGAATCTTTAATACTTGTTCGCCTTAAAACTTTTTTATTTCACCTGATGTCTGGCCTCAAGTACTGCCCGTTTTTTAAATGAGGTGGTCGCCAGTTGTCGTAAATATTAAATTAAATGCCACGTTCAGTAAATGTAGTTGCAGCTCGTCGCCGAAGAAAAAAGATGATGAAAGAGGCCAGAGGTTACTTTGGTCGTCGTAAAAATGTATGGACGGTTGCAAAAAACGCCATAGAAAAAGGAAGACAGTACGCCTACCGTGACCGTAAGGTTAAGAAGCGTAATTTCCGCTCTCTATGGATTCAGCGTATCAATGCTGGAGCCCGCTTACACGGGTTGTCTTACTCTCAATTTATGGGAAAATTGCACGCTGCTAATATTGACTTAAATCGTAAAGTATTGGCTGACTTAGCTATGAACCACCCTGACGCTTTCAAAGCGGTAGTGGATAGAGTAAAATAGCTTAAAGTGCATTCAAAATACAAGGCTAGAGGTTTATAAACCTTTAGCCTTTTTTATTTTATAAATAGTTAACAGGTTTATATCATTGCTTTCAACCGCATACGGACTATTTTTACTCGCTTCTTCCGCTTTATTTTCAAGGTTATTTCTCGATTGGGCACCCCCAATTGTTTCTTTATCCACGGTACGTCCTTACTGGTTACGGGCTTACCTTGTACTTCCAAAATACGATCTCCCTTTTGCAAACCTGCTTGTTGGGCAGGTGCTCCTTTGATTACCTGGTAAACTTCTATATGTTGAAAGTTGTCCACAAAGCTGAAGAAAACCCCGGCACAGTTTTGTCTAAATGCCGTTTGGTAAGCCTGGTTAGGCTCCCAATAGGCACGCCGTCGATCATAATTAAAAGTAATATTGAAACGCTTAAGGATGCGATTGCCTAGAATTCCTCCATTTTGGTAGGTTCCCAGCACTCCTCTACGAGTATTGCTAATAGATACCGGAATATTCTGAAAGGCAAATCCGCCTAAAGTTAATTTTGGTAGCTTGGCCGCCTCCAGGTAGGTTTTATTGGTGGTAGCCCCTGAAGTATAAAAACGATATTTTTTTGCAAATTTACTGGTCAATTGATGAGTATTGCTAAAGCTAGTGGTAAACCCAAGACACACACCAGCTCCAGTATCTATCAAAAAATCTTCGGTATGCTTTTCTCCATTGGGTAGTTGTACCGTCAGGGGGCAAGTCGCTAAGCTTCCCATCATTTTTAAGCGCATTTTTTTGCCTTTGCCCGTATATTTAAAACCCTCAAAATCGAAAAAACGCAACATCTTTTGGTCATAATCAATTTGAGTAACATAGCGCATCAATAAATCTGCCCCAATAATTCCATCTATTTTCTTCCCTATCTTATGCTCCAAATGTATCACCGAAAACCCTACAGCATTTGCCCGCAGGCTAATCTTACCTACCGATAACGCCAAACTTGCATAGCGAGGAGCCCTCACCATTCCTCCTACACCACGCACACTTAAGTTTCCAGTAGCATTTATTCCTAACTCTTTGGCAGTTGCAGGGTTCAGTACTGCCATACCCGCTCCTGTATCGAATACAAAATTCAACGGACGGGAATTGTTGATTTTCATTTGAAAAAACATATGTTGGTGTTGCATCTCGAACGGCACTTCGACAATGGGTTGAGAAGCCGCCAGCAAGGTACCTTTGAGAAACGCTACTGAGCTTAGGAGCAGTAGTGAAAGAGAAATTAATTTTTTCATGGGGTATGATGGTTTTGTTCAATTAATTGATTGCTCTATTGTTTAATGGCTTTGAAGTATACTTATGAATTTACCGAAGTTAATTCTACTTATAGTATAGACTGGTTTACTTCATTAAAAAGTTGTTTAAAACAGCGTAAATTTATGCACCCATTTCTTGCGGACTTGACACCCAACATTTGCATTGCGCCTTGAGTTGATTACCTTGGTTGATATATTTCGCAAACAATACAACAAAATGACATTCACAATCCCTACCCCTCCCCTATTTAGTTTTCAGGAATGTTTATGGTTTTTGGACCGTAATTATGATGATTGTCTTCATATCGTCACTCCCAACTCGGTACTGAAAGCCATTGAGCTTTCTGGCGAAATGATACTCTTTGAAGTAAAAGAGGCTCAAGGTCATTTAGAGGTAACAATGTTGCAAGGCCACCTTGGGGATGAGAAACCCTTGTTGGATTATGTAAAGTTTTGGTTTGACTTGGATCGCGATCTTCACCCTTTTTATGAGATGTTGAACCAAGACCAAGATTTTGCTTTTATGCAAACCAAGTATCACGGTTTGCGATTGATGGGCATCGAAAACTTGTTTGAAACGCTGGGCTGGACCATTATTGGGCAGCAGATCAATCTAAAATTTGCCTATACACTTAAGCGAAGTTTGGTAGAACACTGGGGCAAAAAACTTGTGTATAAGGATCAACCTTATTATGTATTTCCTGAGCCAGCTATGATTGCTGCTCTAAAAGTAGAAGATTTGCGGGCTTTAAAGTTCACCACACGCAAGGCAGAGTACTTAATTGGAGTGGCTCAGTTATTTGCTCAAAACCAATTGGGTAAAAGTAGTTTATTAGCTTTGCCTTCAGAAGAACAAATCTTAGCCGAATTGCTCAAAATCAGAGGTATTGGCAAATGGACAGCTCACTATGCCATGATGAAATGCCTGCGAACAGCCAATAATATTCCATATGGAGATACGGGATTATATACTGCTTTGAAAAACCTCAAAAATTTGGGAAAACGCGCCACGATAGAAGAAATAGATGCCGTATATGCGCCATTTGAGGGTTGGAAATCTTACCTGACTATTTATTTATGGCGAACATTGAGCGATAACACTTAAGGTATCATCTTCATCAGTAGTTCGCTGGGAGAGCAATTGCCACTTTTAACACATACCCTGTTTTATCAGTTTCTTGAGTAGGTAATAAGCGTAATTGCAAAGGTTGTCTTACTTTTCTCAACAAATCGATGTAGGTAAGGCTGTAGGGTTGCTCATTACTTACCCTGTTATTTCTTTTGATAGCGTCTTTAAATAACTGCTTGAGTTGCCTTGGATCATGTAATGTTGTATTTAAATAAGCGAATTCTGCAATCATTCTCTCAATGCCTGTCCGCGAACCTTCACTCTTGAAGTAAATCGTACATTGTACAGGAGAAATAGTGACTAATAAACGTACAATTTGCAATAAGTCTTCTTCACGGTGGGTAGCCAATTGAGCAAAGGTAATTCCCTGCCTCATGTTGACAACCTCTGCCAAAGCACTAAACAGCTTTCGCCGAAAACTCATTCTAGTGACATATTCTTTTACCTCGGGGTGCTTCGTTAATAGTTTCGCACTCAAGAGTTGTTTTTCTACCTGAGTCAAAATACCTTTTTGATTTTCAGTAATCAGCTTTCCAGTAAAATGATATAATACCTCGGTTTGAGGATTATTGGGATAAAAATCTTCCTCAATTTGACTTGACATGGCTTGCACTACCTGCGTATAAGCTTGCTGAGAATACATCAGTTTTTGCCCCAACGAACGATTCATGCCATCTGTACTTTGCAAAAGTTGTAGTATTCTTTGGGCTTCTTGTTGGGCAATCATTCAATTTTACTTTTTTGGTAACAGTATCATTACTTCTGCCTTGAAAAGTATAGGTTATGAGTCTTTCTAGTTTATTAAAATAAACGGAATCTATCTCCCACACAATGCATGTTTTTACCTCTTCTATCATCTCAAGTGAATTCGTCAAAATAAACCATTATACAATGAGCATTGATTTAAAGGATTATTCCATATTAAAACCAAGCATAAGTATTACATCATTCTTCTCTATGATATCGAGATTATAATTTATTGGTAGTTTACAAAAGGTACTTATTTCCAACCATCTATAAATAGGTTGATAACTCTTGAAATACATATCTCTTGTTATTTGCTGACGTTCATTTTCTTTTAATTCGTGGAGTTCCTTTAACATTTTCAAAATTGCAATTACTTTAATAAAAGTACTTTTGACTCGAATAAACAAGCCATTTTCATAGAAAACAGGCTGTACATCCCACACGGAACCTTCTAATAGATAGAACAAGGCATTCATTAAACGAACTATCGGTTTTCCCTCAAGAGGCGTTTTTATTAAAAGCTTTTCTATCTGTCTTAATATTTCAGACCAAGCAGGAGCTCCTGAATTCGCATAAAACGTCATTCTATCATTATGTATATTTACTCTGAATAATTCTCTCCCAAAATCAGGTAATACCTGATTTACACTAAAATATTCGAATACGTATTTTTCTAACTTTAAGCCTGTTACCAATTCTAGTCCAACAGACACGTTCTTTTCATCTTCGCTTTCAAGCAAGGGTATTATTTTCTGAAATTTTTTATCTCCCATTATTTTAAAAATAAAAAAAGTGCTGTCCGTTACCAGATAGCACTTTTTTGTATTACTGAAGATCAAAGGTTTACTTTTGAGAACCTTTTTTCTCTTTCATTTCCTTAAACTTAGAAGTTTTGGCTTCTTTGCGCGGGAAGAAGTTGTTTTTGGTATCGATATCGGCAGTAGCCAACTTAGGATCTAGAGTAAATTGTACTACCTCTTTTTGAGTTACAAATACCTTAGATACCTTTTTAGGACTCATTTTCCAGATTTCGGCCGGAACCGTTACAACCTCGCTAGAGCCATCTTTAAACTTCATTCCTACCAAGATAGGCATCAATAACCCACCTTTGTTTTCGAAGTCTAACTGATAGAAATAACTCTTAGAGCTCATTACTTCTTTGTCTTTTGCTGTAATGCTCAACCCACGTGCTTTCACGCGCGCCATAATACCATCAATGTATTTTTGATCGTAGAATTTAGGCTTGAATACCATACCAGCGGTTGCTTTTTGGTTTTCTTCGCTTGGCAAACGGAACAATTTTACTCCTTCGATAGAAATATCACAAGGCTCAGTGCTGTAGAACCATCCTCTCCAGAACCAGTCTAGGTCTACCCCAGAAGCATCTTCCATTGTACGGAAGAAATCGGCAGGTTTAGGATGCTTAAACATCCATTTTTGAGAGTACTCACGGAAAGCATAGTCAAATAGCTCAGGACCCATCACGGTTTCACGCAAGATGTTCAAAGCAGTAGCTGGCTTGCTGTAAGCATTAGGGCCAAAGAAAGGAATAGACTCTGAGTTGGTCATAATGGGCACCATACGCTTAGGATCTATGCGCATGTAGCGAATGATGTCTTTGGGGAATCCAGAACGAGAAGGGAATCCTTTTTTGTATACATCAGGAGCCCAAGACTGCTTTTCTACTTCGCGCTCAGTCAAGAACTGTACAAATGAGTTCAAGCCTTCATCCATCCAAGTCCACTGTCTCTCATCAGAGTTTACAATCATCGGGAAGAAGTTGTGCCCTACTTCGTGAATGATTACCCCAAACATACCATTTCTGGTTCTTGGGTTTACTTTGCCATCAGGGCCAGGACGTCCATAGTTGAAGCAAATCATTGGATATTCCATTCCGTTAGAGGCCTCTACTGAGATAGCTACCGGATAAGGATAATCGAACGTATATTTAGAGTATACCTTTAAAGTAAGTGCAATGATACGGGTAGAGTATTTTCCCCAAAGTGGGTTAGCCTCTTTTGGGTAATAAGACATAGCCATTACTTTTTTACCCCCTACATTTACACCCATAGCGTCCCAAATGTGCTTACGAGAGCTCGTAAAAGCAAAATCTCTTACATTTTTAGCCTTGTAGACCCAAGTCTTGGTCTTTTTAGATTTGGTTTTTTCTTTGGCTTCGGCTTCTTTTTGCGTTACAATTTCTACGGGGTCGCTTGCGTTTTGAGCTTTCTTCCAGCGCTTCATTTGCTCTTTGCTCAAAATGTCTTTAGGGTTTTGCAACTCACCAGTAGCTCCTACGATATGATCCGCAGGTACGGTTAAAGCCACTTCGTAGTCGCCAAAAGTCAAAGCAAACTCACCACGGCCTAAAAACTGCTTATTTTGCCAGCCGTTTACATCATCATATACACACATTCTTGGAAACCATTGTGCAATCGCATATACACTGTTGCCATCTTTTGGGAAGTACTCGTAACCACCACGGCCACCAATTTTCATGCGTTCCCGCATTTTGTTTTTCCAATCTAACGAAAAAGTAAAAGAACCACCATTGGCCGCAATAGGCTGAGGTAATTCAATACGCATCATGGTACCATTGATGGTGATTTTCAAAGGGTTGCCACTTTTGTCTTTTACATTGGCAATCTTATAACCATACTCGTCATTAGTTACCGATACCCAACGAAATAAACCATTAATACTTCTAGGGCTATTGCTTAGCTTCATAGTAGATATTTTGTAAGCAGTAGCATCTTTAGCAAATCGGTTTTGGTCTAATTGTACCCAAAGATAACGCATGGGTAACGGAGAGTTATTATAATAAGTAATGGTCTCTGAACCAGTAATCATGTTGGTCTGCTCGTCCAAATTAGCCTTGATCTTGTAGTCGGCTTTTTGTTGCCAATACTTGGGTCCGGGAGAGCCATCACCAGTACGGTATACATTGGGCGTAGGTAAGGTTTGCCCCAACTGCGCAAACTTAGAGCTCACGTAAGGTGGGTCTTGCTGGGCCATTGCAGCCACAGTCACACAAGAGAACAAGAATAATAGAAGTTTTTTCATAAACTAAATTTTTAAGGGTATTGTCAAACAGTTCCACAAGAGCCATTTCGTAGCCTTACTGTTTTAAACAAATTTAGCCAGAAATGGGGGATTTGTTAGGATCGTTATAACTTTTTTAACAAGTTATTTCGAGTTAGATGCAACATTGATGCATAAATAAAACACTTGATTTCATACCTTTTTGCCTGATATTGAGTTAGATATATTATTACACCCAACTAAAATATTTTTCAATTATGATGATGACCTTTGTTTTCATTTTTTATATGGCTACGAACATCGTACCCGCCAATGTAGACCAGTTTAAGATTGAGGCACAAAATCCTGATGACAAAACTGACACTATTATTTTAGATTTTAACCGGGAAAAAACCGGCAAGTGGAAGGTAGCTCCCCGTCATAAATCCGATGATGTGATGTTTTTTAAGTTTGATGACAACGCCAACTTTACCATGCAAGATGGGCTAAAAGGCCAAGAGAAAACCTATCCTTTGTTGCAGAAAATGTCCATCGAGAAGAACCACAAAAAATGGAAAAAAGTAACTTCAGTTACTTTCAAAAATACAGAGAAAGACAAAAAAGGCTTAAAAAGCTTGATATTCGATATCCAAAAGTCTGGCAAAAGCCAAAGAACAATTACCGTAGACAGTGATAAAAGTACAGATGTTGGAGCATTGCCTACCATGACAGTAATTTGGGAATGAGCAGCACACTATGGACACAATAAGTTTCAAAATAGTTTTCGTCATGGTGTTTTATCTGGCAATTAATGTGGCCCCTACCAATGTAGATTATCTATATATTGACATACAAGAAAAAAGTGGTAAGCCAATAAAAATTGATCTTATTAAACAAAAAAATGGTCAGTGGAAAGCAATCCCAGATAAGAAACTTGACGACCCTATGTATTTTAGGTTCGATGAAGACTTGAATTTTTATACTTACAAAAAAAGTAAAAGCGAACCTCAAGATACCATTCCGATGGGTACTTTTTTGAATGTCAAAAAAAACCATAAACAATGGGAAAGCGTTACTCAAATTACCTTTGAGAGAAAAAAGGATAATGGGGGTAATCAAAAAAAGCTCACGTTTGAAATTTCTAGTGGAGGTAAACGCAAAAGGTTCATTCAACCTATTGACAAAAAAGACCTTTTACCAATGATTGTGACTTGGAAATAACATAAAAAATGATGGATACTGAAAGCTTTCTAAACTTGAAAATGGCCTATATTATTATCTTTTATTTGGCCACGAATGTTATCCCGGTTAATGTGGATAAATTTTCCCTTGATATGACCAACCTTAAGGAGAAGTCGGAAAACCTTACCCTGAACTTTACTAAACAAAAAGATAATTGGTGGCGGGCCAAAGCCTTACAGCACCCTGATGAACCGCTCAACTTCAAATTTGATGAAAACCTTGAGTGCCAAGTTTATGAACGTGACCGGGTAGCCCAAAAAGATATGATTCCCTTAGGTAAAGTGATGGAAATCACAAAGAATCATAAAAAATGGAAAAAAGTATCACAGGTGACCTTTGAGAGTAAAAAAAAGTACCAGGGCAAAAGCAAAACCTTGGTATTTGAGATTCAAAAAACGGGAAAACAAAAACGCAAAATCCGATTCAATGCGGCGAAAAGTTCTATTGACAGGAAACTTCCAGACATGCAGGTAAATTGGCAATAAACAACGACACTTATGGAACAAATTAATATTTTGAATACAATGATCGTCTATACAATTATCTTTTATATGGCTACCAATATTGTCCCTGCCGATATGGATAAGTTTTATATAGACACTCAAAACCTGAAAGATCCGTCTCAAAAAATGACGTTGAACTTTACTAAGCAGCAAGATGGTCAATGGAAAGTAGTACCCGATGTTGCTCAAAATGATCCTCTGTATTTTAGGTTTGATGAAAAGCTTAATTTTTATTCCTATGAAGGTAGAAGCGGGCAAAAAGATACTATTCCATTAAATAAATTGGTAAAAATTAAAAAGAATCATAAAAAATGGAAAAAAGTAACCGAAGTGATGGTAAAACCTCGCAGTGATGATTCTAAAGAGCGTCTAACACTTGTGGTAGAGAAAAAAGGAAAGAAGCAAAGGGTGATCAGGCCAGGGAGCGACACTCAAGCAGAAGTGAAAGAGATTCCGGCCATGCATGTGCGTTGGGATTAACCATAGATATTTAACAAGAAAATTCCTCTTGAATGTGAAGAATGAACCTTATCCTATCAATTCAAGAGGAGTGTTTATGTATAGAGCATACTAATAGGCATTTTTCGTTTGTGTCTCCACAAACGAAGGCGGCCACGCCGTTGGCCCAATGCTGTTTCCATAAGGTATTTTGTTACTCACATAACTTACCACCCTAGCCCTCCTGATCATCAGGAGGGAACTTCTTCGACTCGCCATATGGACTCGGAAGTGTTAAGGAAACAGCATTGTCCGTTGGCCATGTCCTCACGGCCAACTTTAGCCAAAATGCCTAGTAGTATGTTTATAACGCTATCGCCAATAATAGTACGCCAGCCAATAGAAGCGTTCCAATTAATAAGATTTCTTGTCCAGATAAATTCCTTTTCATATACAATTCATTTGTTTCAGTAGCCTATTTAGACTTTCTTAAAATAAAAAGGAATGACAAATATCATTTATCAAAATAAAATTCCACAAAAACTAAACATTTCATCATAAAGTAGGTTATAACAGTAGTATTTGTTTAACTTATCAAACCCCAAGGTTAAACAATACAACATTATGAACATTCAACTTTTAACAATTATGAAAGGCATTCGCATTCCCATTTTTGTGACCACCTTATACCTTTTTATTTATACACTCACTCCTCATCTCAATATCTCTTCTAAGGTCACAATTACGATGTTTTTGTTTTCTCCGTTTCTGATGGCCTGGATGGTGCTCAGCATCTTAATCAAAGGCGAACCCAGTACTAAAAAATTCTCTGATGGGCATTGGTACGAAGATGTAGATAAAATATATTCTAAGGACGCCTGAGTATATATATTATTAGATAACTTGGCATTTAAAAACTTCTCAAATCTTTGGTTTTATCGATAGAGTAATATCATGCAGTGAAGAACTACTATTACAAAAATGAATACTGAATATAGATTAACGAACCGCAGTTACTCTCGAGTAATGAAGGAATTTATATGTTGAATCGCTGACTTGGGACATTAGTCCCCTTCACAACTCGTTGATCAAGGTTCATTAATCATCATTCTTTTACCAACCCAGATAGGAGTGCTGCGTTGAGCCCTGACAAAGACCAAATATCTCACCTAGTAGTCCATACATATAACCCAATCGGACACCTATTTTGAAAATGTTCCTAAATTTATTTTAATACGAGGCAACCCTTTACCTACCTCTACTTGTACTGTGGTTACTTGAAAATGTAACCCAACGAATTGCACCATGGAACAAGTATGGTTTTTAGAAAAAGTGGACTTGTTTAACTTGCTTTGTCCACACAAATTCAAAGAATTTCAGAAGACCCACCAATTCAAAGAATACGGCCGCAATGAATTCATTTATTTGGATCAAGATGAGGCTGACAAAATTTTCCTTATTGTCAATGGCAAGGTTAGAATCTCTTCTTATACCGAAGAAGGCGACGAAATCGTCAAAGCTATTCTGACCAAAGGAGAAGTATTTGGCGAACTGGCGGCTCTTGGTGAAGACAAACGTACCGATTATGCCCAATCGGTAAGCTCTACCACCATTTGTGCGGTAGACAACCACACGCTCCAATCTCTATTACGTGACCATAAAGATTTTAGCATTAGCATTTATAAACTGGCTGGATGGCGCATCAAAAAGTTAGAGCGTCGCTTGTCATTGCTTATGTTTAAGGATGCCCGCACCCGCTTGCTTGAGTTTTTGAAAAACTTGGGACAAGAGCAGGGACAAGCCATTGGAGATACCATAGAAATCCAACATTTTTTTACCCAAAAAGACATTGCTGATCTTATTGGTATTTCTCGCCCTACTTTAAACTCATTACTCAATGAGCTTAAAAATCAAGGAATTGTGGATTTTCAGCGCAAAATTATTCGCCTTTATAAGAATAAAACGGTAAATGTTAGCCAGCTAACATTTTAGTTTAACAATTTCGCTTGTTTTGCATTAAGAAAGTAAAAAATCAACAATTTTATAAACTCTTATGCAAAAACAAATCATATTTATCGTTGCGCTATTTGTACTTGCGTTGGCAAGTTGTACTCAAGATGACAATAGCCCCAGCAATGGTGACCTAACCCTAAACCTTACCGGACTTGATGATCTGGGAAGCGATTTTGTTTATGAAGGATGGGTAATTGTAGGGGGAGCCCCTGTAAGTACTGGAACATTCACTGTAAATGCCAGTGGAGCATTGTCCAAGACTACCTTTTCAGTAAGTAAATCAGATTTGGACAATGCTACTGGTTTTGTATTATCTATTGAGCCTGCGACTGATCCTGATCCTACTCCATCGGCCGTAAAAATCTTATCTGGCGATTTCTCAGGCAACACTGCTAACGTAAACATTAACTCTCTAGTAGGCGACTTTAGTAGCTCTAGTGGAAAATATTTTCTCGCTACACCAACCGATGGCAACCAAAATCCTTTGAGTGGTGTATGGTTTATAGACAACAGCACTGGTACAAATACCGCTGGACTCAAAAACCTACCTACACTTAGTGATGGATGGGTTTATGAAGGCTGGGCAGTAATTAATGGTACTCCGGTAAGTACTGGAACTTTTAAAACTGCCAGCGGAGCAGATATGGGACCAACCCCTACATTTAGTGGTGCAATGGCAGGTCCTGCTTATCCAGGCGAAGATTTCTTAATGAATGCTCCCACTGGGTTGACTTTCCCTACCAATTTGTCGGGATCAACCATCGTGGTTTCGGTAGAACCAGTGCCAGACAATAGCTCGGCTCCATTTACGCTCAAACCTTTGACAGGTATGGTACCTGCCACTGCAATGGGCGGAACAAATTATTCACTGACTTTCAGTGCTACATCATTCCCAACCGGCTCTGTGAGTCGCTAATTGCAAGTGTATGCCGATTGGTGATCGGGTAAATTTTCAAGTTTCTCAATGGAAGTGCTTTGCGCTTCCATTGTTTGATTTAGGGCTATTGGTAATTAAATTTTTCGCTTTTGGGACTGTTTCACCAACCACTGTTGCAACCATAAGATCATAAAAGATACTAAAGCTACCAGCACTATAGCCACGTGCCAATATTGAATAATCGACTGTGACGCTACTGGAGCAGTAGCAGGTAATGGTTTTCCACCCAATTGTGTCCGCTTTAGATATTCCATTGATCTAAAGAAACCAGCCATTTTCTCCATTTGCATCAAAGCAGCTTTGGATGGATTCATAGCTGGGAATTTAGTGTCTGTTTGAATGGGAGTAATTTTTTGGTAACGCTCAGCGTGACTCACCAAACTTTCATTGCTGACTATTTTAATAGCTATTCCAGGTCCTTTATCAACCATCCAAATGGTAAACCATTGGAACCAGTCATACTTAAACTCTTTGTTTTTTTCATCAACCTTATTCGCCTTATCAAACATCTTTGCCCGCACATTGAGATAGTAGTTACTCCCGAGTTGTTTGAGATTCACCTGATAGTCTTTTTCTTCCCAACTTTTGGCATAAGGAAATGCTTTGAGGGTCCCCTTTTTTAAATCCAGGTAATTCTCCAGCTTTTCGTCATAGATGTAGAACTTCCCCTTACGTTTTAGCTTAAACACCTGATGAAAACCCACCTTGTCATCATATTCTTGCAACTCTTTTTTTAGCTGTGCATCCTCGTTCGATAAATCTGATCTGCTTTTGAGAGAATCCAGTTTGTGCTTCTGGGCTTCATTATAATACCATAAAAAATCGCCTATGATCTGAAAATATTCGGGATGTGGGTGTTTTTGAAGCATATCTTCGGTAAACACCTTATAAGAGGTTCTTACCAAACGATGAGGGTCTAATAACTTTATTTCAATGTACTTCTCTCCTACCAGAGGGGCTTTCTCACTGCCATTTATTTGGTAAATACCCTCCCAAGTCTCAGGTATCAAGTTAATATTCGGATGTTTCGCCGAAGGCAAAGGTGTCTTGGTAAACACACAACCTTGCAATAATAGGCTCAGCCAAGTGCTAAGGTATAAAATCGTTATGTTTTGCTTTTTTTGTGGCTTCAATCGTTTTTTTCTTAGAGTATGTTTAAAAATTAGTTTTCTATAACTGATTTTCAAAGGTGAAACAGAGATCGCCTACGGCTAAGTTATAATCTGAGCTAAAAACTGGACTATGTAGTGATTTATAAAATTTTCATCCTACATTTTTCGTATAAAATTATTTTCTACCTTAACCTGAAACAGGTGTAGTTAATGAGGTAGATACAAAAATTTGACTTTTGTAAAACCCGTAAAATCATCATTAGGAAAAGAAGGAGTAGAAACTTGTTACGATTTAAGTTTTAGTTGGTTAAACTACATTTACTGGCTGTAATGCATTTTCAGAAAGTGCATTAAGCTGTTGGGCAGTATCGTTGTTCAAATAAAACAAAATCATTGCCTGGCCGTTGTCCTTGTAGTAAAAGCGCTTCCCATCTCGCTCTATATCATCTATCACATAAGAGAGCACCATACGATCTACCCAATCATCGTTTACTTCAACGGTCCAGTTTCGTTCTGTCCCATTTACTTGGTATTTTAACCAAGCTTTTTTAGTGGTCAAATCTACCTGATCTGATACATTTCTGAGATAGTTTTCATCGCCTGAAAGTTTACACAAATGTTGTACAATTGTTACATAATCGCCCTTACCATAAATGCATTCGGTATCAAAATTCCAGGCCTGATTACTTACTTGGCGTCCCCAAGGTTCCCGCTCTACTTCCATACCCAAGGCAAAAAATATCAAATCAAAAGGCTTTTCTTCGTAAGCCTCTCGCCCAAATGAGTAAACCAAATCATCTACGTTTACCTCTTGACTTAAATGCAGACCAAGTCCGTCCAATTTTTCGAGTTGTTGTTCTAAAGTCATTAATGGTTTGTTAGTTAGTTATCTATATATCTTCCCTTAACTATTTGTTAAAGGAATAACCATGAATCATCCCGAATTTTTTCTTTCAAAAAAATCAAAAGTAAAGAGAGAACAAGAATTGCTTTTATGCACTGAAAATCAACCACTTGTACTTTACTCTTCCTACTTTTTGCTACAGCTCAAAAAGTAGCAAAACCGCAGGGTGAAGCCCAAGCTCTGCCTTTTCGGCTAAACGCCGTCGCTGTATTTTGTGTTGGCTAAACTCGCTACATTACGCTTAAAATGCTCAAACATTCCACCCGCACACAAGATCAGCCGCACAGGCTGGGGTGTCAGTGATCATTTTTTAACAGCTTTACTACGCCAGTTTTTAACGCCCACAAAATAAGGCGAAATCAAAGGCGGTAATATTTAGGAAGAAAACCCTGTTAAGCTATTGACTATCAAAATACTAGATAATATTTTACTTAAGTATTTATTGATAAAAAGTTATCCCAAAAGTTTGGGATGACTCATGATCTTCCCCTAACTATTTGTTAAAGGAATAACAAATTAAAAGTCCAGAAATAACTTTGCCAAAAAGTGGTTCTAAGAAAAAATGACAGAGAAGCCGGTTGGTGAGATGTAGCGCTGCACTTGTTAATGGGTGGGTTGCTCACTCAAGAGCCAATCGAGGGCCAAAGCTTCGTTATCGAAGTATTTGGTGATACTGTAGAAGGTGGTGTTTTTGAGACGCTGTGAAACAGTTTGACTGGCCAATCTGACAAAAAGGGATTTAGAGGGTAAAATAGCCATATATACGTTTTCGCTCACTAGTTGCTCCAACGCTGGAAACCATTTAACCGACAGCCAAGCCTGGGCTTCCGACCCTACATACTCCAGTACTCTTTGGTCTATCAAAAAACGGACAACCTGATGTTGCTCTACCACTTCTAAAGATTTCAATAAGGCGTTTTTGTATACTTCCAGTTCAACTCGGTCACGCCAATCAAGCCTTAAATAGTTTTCAGTCTTATTCCAGTAAAGGTCTACCTGGGAATGTTCAAATAATTTTTCCATAACTAAAAAAATGACTTGACCCCAATCGAAGCCAAGTCACAGAACTGCTATACTTGTTAAATAAAACCTCTAATCGTTTTCAAAATTTCGGTCGCTCCCTGTTCATACAACATCGTCTGATGGTTGCCCGAAACCTCTTGATACCTGCAATTGGGCAGGCTTTGCACCGTTTCCAGTGCCAAATCTTTGGGTAATAATGGAGGAGCACCTTCAGCTCCATAAGCTCCCGTGGCATTGATCAGGATGCCAGGTTGCGGAATACCAGAAAGGTACTCCATCCAGGGTTCACCCAAGGCCCCTTCTACTGCAGCCAGCATATGTCTGGCCTGCGAGCGAGGGGTTACTGTACCATCTTGATGGCTAAGCACATCGGCTTGATAATAGCTCAACATGGTATCTGACCAAGCCTCTTCTAAAAAAGGCATTTGTCGTATTTTGCCTAGGTAATCTTCAAATGACACAAATGATTGCTCCAGACGGCTCAAGGTAGGCTTAAGCATCTCTCGGGTATCAGGATGTAGTCGCGCGGCCGCATCTATCAGCAGCATTTTCTCTACCCTTTCAGGATAATGTTTGGCCATATACAGGGTAAGCAAAGCCCCAAATGAGTGCCCTCCCAAGATTACTTTCTGATGCCCTAAACTGTCTAGCAATCCTATAATATCCAGTGCATGATCGGCCATCGTGTAGCCTTCATCTGGCTGGTCGCTCAACCCTCTGCCTCTCAAATCTACCGTGATGATACGGTATTTTTCAGCCAATCCAGCCGCTATTAAGCCGTCAAAACAGTGAGCGTTGGCGGTGAGGCCGTGCATAAGCACGATGACTGGGCCAGTATGGCCATACTCCAGATAGTGTAATTGAATATTGTTGGTTGTAATAAATTTACTTTGTGTCATATATTATATCTTTCAATGGCTTCATTATTCAATGGTTTCGTGATACATCGCAAAACCATTGAACAATGAACACAATGTAGCAATCAATCTACTGATTCCTTATTTGATAGCGGGTAAGTTTACTTTCAATTCTATGGAGAATAATCTACCAATAGATGGAGAAGCCACAAACTCACGTACTTCAGAATCAAACAAGTTGGTTACCTGACCAGAAATGGTGAACATTTTATTGATATGGTATCCTAAGCTAAAATCTACGTTTACAAAGCCACCCAAGGGTCCATAGTTCCAGGTACGGCCTACGCGAGCGTCTTCTACTACTGGCTCGCCGCCAACAGTTAAGTCATTGTTTGTTTTGGAGGCCACATTGATTCCTGAGAAGAAATTGTAGGCGTGTACATAACGGGTAAAGATAGAGCCAAAAAGTTTTCCTGAGCTATAGTTTAACCCCAAGCTTAACTTATGCTCTGGAGTATTGATCGGCAAATCGGTTGGTTGTACTACCCCATCTCGGTTTCCATCGTTTTTCAGATCGTTTTCGTCCAACTCAAACCCAAAGTAAGAGTAGTTTAACGCCACATTAAACGCTTTATTGATGTAGTAATTGATTCCAGCATCAAATCCAAAGGTGGTTACACTTCCAAAGTTTACATAGGTTAATACAATCGGAGAACCTGCATCAGTAGCAATTCCGGGCTGCAATTCAGACATTGGCTGGTCACCACGTTGCGTTACCAACACCCCATTCGCAGGATCGGCAATATTGATCGCAGGACTTAGGAAATCTCTTGATATGTTATAGTAAGCATTTGCATCAATGTACAATTTATCGGTCAGTTTTCCTTTATAGCCTAATTCAATGGTTTGAATGGTTTCCACTTTTAGTTTGTCTATTTTGGTACCATCGCTTAGGGTAAAGCCTTGGCCATTTCCTACCAATAATCCGCCAAAAATATCTCCTTCTAAGTTCAAAATAGTAGGTGCGGCAATTCCTTGGCCGTAAGTCAAGCGCCAGGTACCTTTCTTACCAATTTTCAGTAAAGCGGCCTTGGGTACAAAGTTAAACCCATACAAGTCGTGATTATCAGCTCGGGCTGCCAATACCGTTTTAAAGCCATTACCCAAGGTTTTTTCAAACTGAGCGTACACCCCGATTTGGCCTACATCAATTCCTTCTCCGTTATTATCCAGTAGATAAGTACCCAAACTATTGGCCATATCTAACTGATACTGAGCACCTACAATTACATTCATTCCACTTACGCCAAAGTCATTGTTGTATTGGATTTCCCCGTTGATACGCTTAGAATCGTCACGGAATAAAGCGCCTCGGTTCAAAGCTACGCCAGCAGTAGGGCTTGTACCTGCCCAGGCTTCGCTCAGTGAGCGTCTACGCGCTTCGTCTTCGCCAAAACCTGCGGCAATAAATGATTGGTAGTTTTGAGTGCGTTGGTTAATTGCATAGGTCTCGTCAGTTTTACTCATAGTGTAATAAGCCTGTGCAAACAAACGAGGAGACGTATAACGCAAGTGGAAATATTGTATAGACCAATCTCTGATCTGGTTACGCCCAGCATTGGTTTGAGCCAAGTTGTTGCTGTTGCTATACCCGTAAGAAAAGATAATGTCTGAGTCATCGGTAGGACTGTAATATAACGAGGCTTCTCCTCTTACAGCATCAAACTTACGATCTAGCAAATACTCATCAAATGCAGTTCCACCAATGTATACAGAGTCTACGTAGTCAAACTCTTCGCCTTGGGTGTATTCTCCACTAATTTTGAAAGCAAACTTATCATTAATTTTAGTCGCATGACGCAAACGTCCCGAAAACACACTTTGGTTACCTGCTCCCAGCGCAAAAGTGGTTCCTTGCGAAGTACGAGGATCTTTGGTAATGGTGTTTACCAAACCATTGTGCGCATTAGGACCATACAAAGCTGCCGAAGGTCCTAAAATTACCTCGATACGTTCTATATCTTCTTTTACTACAGTTCCCAATGCACCAAAAGGTAAACCTGTAGCAATCAAGGTAGACAAACGTCCATCATTCATTTGTAGGTTTTTAGGGTTAAAAGCACTGTTGAACCCTCTTACATTTACTCCTGTACCCAATACTCCCGAACGCACATAGTCTACCCCTTTTTGACGGGCAATCAGTTCTCCTACATTAAAGGAAGGTAATTCGGCAATATTTTTAGAATTAATAATAGAAATGGTGGCAGGCGCTTCAGTAATTTTTTCGGCACGACGCGAAGCCGAAACCACTACACTCTCAAGAGTTACCGCGGTTTGCCCTAATTTAATATCCAAGTTGCTCAAATTGGTGTTTTCGTCTACCAACAAATCTTTGGTAGCAAATCCAATCATAGAGAATGTCAATGTAAAAGGCTTTTTTACAGTCACATTCAACGCAAATGCCCCATCTGCTCCCGTTACCACTCCTTGGGTGGTTCCTTTTACATATACACTTACTCCAGCCAGACCTTCTCCAGTCTCGTCATCGGTTACTTTACCATTGATGGCAGTTTGTGCCTGAGCAATCAACGCCCAACTCATAAAGAGCATGAAGGTAAAAAATTTGATAGTGTAATTTCTGATCATATCTATACAAATTATTGGTTATTGGGTGATACATTTTTCGAAGTTGTTGGCGCTTTATTTTTAGCTATTGCCATTAGCTACTTTTATTTTTTGTTTTAATAATTATCTACTATTTGTGCCTTGGCAGATTCAGTAGTTGCTGGATTTTGTCGTTTTTTTAAAAAGGCCAATAAGATAAAACTTACCACTACTGAACTTAAAATAGCCAGTGCTGAGGCTACTCCCGGATTACGTACAGTTTCTTGCATATAAGGAGTAAGGCGACCGTAGTATATTCCAAAATGCACCACTACTGCCGTAATAGAAGCTGCTACTGGGGCAATTAAAGGAATATTTCGCCCAAAAGTTCCCAGAAGTACAGGAACAAAAGCGGCGGAAAAATAGGCGTATACTCCGTTTTGGGCCAATATACCTACACTCAAATTGGGGGATACGATTTGTTGATAAGATACAAAAGTGGATACAATGGCTAGCAACACAATTACGAGGCGATTAAACCATACTTCTGAAATCAATCCAGTCGATTTTTCTTCATACTTGAATAGTTGTTTGCCTACCAATGGTTTTACAATGTCGGAGGTAATGGTAGTAGACAAGGCCTGAATCAAACCTTCAAGGGTCGATAATCCGGCCGAAATCAAGCCCATCACTACCAGCAAACCCACGTAAACGGGGAACTCTTGAATGACATAAGTGGACATAATGGTGTCCATCGGCATTGGCTTGCCATTGAGCGTAAGGTCAGGAAAACGTAAACGAGCATACAAGCCAGCAATGACTACCAAAAAGAAAAGCAACTCTACTACAATGCCTACTACCAGATATTTGTTGACATCTTTGGCGCTTTTGAGCAATAGCGACTTGGTAATGATGTGAGGTTGACACACAATGGCGACTCCTACAATGATTTGGCAAACGATGATTTCAAAAAAATCACGAAACAACGGGCTTTTGGGATTGGTGGTACCGGCAAGCGCCGGATCAATCGCGGATAATTTGTCCAAAAAACCTTTGACCCCTCCACTAAAGTGCTCATAGCCAGACCCAAGTAATACAATGGCTACAACGATCATGATACAAGCTTGAATGAGGTTGGTATATACCATAGAGTTGGCCCCACCAAACATCATATAACCAAACACAAAAGTAACGATGGCAATGAGTACATACAGGGCATCTACGTTGAGGGCTTTGGATAAAATAGCGGTCAACCCTACACAAATGAGCACAATGAAAGTGATGAGCAATAGCGATAAAAATGCAAAGAATAAGGCGTAATTCTTATTCTGATAACGGTTGCCAATCCACTGGGCCATCGTGAGGGCCTTTACAGCAGTGCCTTGTTTGCGGAAGCCTTTGGTGAGGAAGTATAAAGAAACCATTGCAGCAAGCGGTAATACAATGGCCAATGAAATAAAACCGCTTACTCCATATAAAGCCACAAAACCTGGATTGATAATGAAGGTGGCAGCACTGGTCATAGAGGCAGCCAATGACAAACCTACAGCTATAGGAGAAAAACTCACATTACCCACGGCATAATCTGACATATTTTTGATCCGAAGTGCTCCTCGGATGACCAAAAATAAAATCACCACCATATAAATGCTTACTAAAATCCAGGTAGCTGTTACCAGCTCTTGTGATGCCTGCATGGTTTACTTAAATTTAAAATGAATAAAATCATATAGCACCAAGGCTTTACTTGCACTCTGCCTCGATCATTCGGTACATTTCAAAGGTAAGTAGGATTAAAATCAGAAAAGTTTGAATTTTAGTGAACGGAGGGTTTTTCGAGGTAAAGGAAAGGCTTAATAAAGTAAAAGTTGCTCAACAATGAATATAAATCATTGTATAAGCAACTTTCTAATAACATATAAATAAGTGATTTAAGAGTCTTGTTGTTGCTGTTGTCGAAGCTCTTTAGTGGTAAGAGAACTACCATCAGGCGACCAACCTGGAGGTTTGATGAGGTACTTTATTCCTGTAATAAAGCTATTACTTCGCCAAGCTTTTTTGAACAAGCTTTGCCACTCATGAAACTCTACCTTAAGCAAATTGGTCGTTTTTATATTTTTAGTCAAACCATATACACATTTGGCTTCCTCTTTTTGAAAAGTACCAAAAAACCGGTCAAAAATGATTAAAACCCCACCTAAATTGCGATCCAGATATTCCAAATTAGCACTATGATGCACCCGATGGTGAGAAGGAGTATTGAATATGAACTCGAACCAACGAGGCATAAAACCCACTTTTTCGGTATGCAACCAATATTGGTAAATGAAACTGAGTGTGCTTACAGCCATTAGATGAAGCGGATGAAAACCTATCAAGGGTAACCAACACCATAATAAAAAATGACCAGTTACATCGTAAGTCCAGGTTTTACGCATAGCAGTAGAAAAATTATAATGCTCCGAAGAATGATGCACTACATGACTTGCCCAATAAAAGGAAACCAGGTGTCCCATTCGATGCCCCCAATAAAAGGTAAAGTCCTCTAATACAAACAAAATAACCCAACTCCCCCACCAGGTATAGTCAATGGTAAATAGTCGGTAGTTGTTGTATACCCAGAAAAATATAAGGATTTTAATGGTTTTAGTAAAAATACCCATACCAACAAATACCAACCCAGTAGTAATGCTTACCAAGCTATCTTTTAGCTCATGGCTTTGTTTATGATCTTTATAACCAATGTAAATTTCGATAAATAATAAGATAAAAAAGATAGGAACAGCCACTGGATAGGCTAGTTTAATAATTTGTTGAATGACTTCCATTGGTATTATTTTTTGATGAAACAGAACAAAACAAATATCTTGGTTTCATCAACTCGAGTCATTTACATTTGTAAAGAAATCTATTGGGATAATAGTTTTCTTCGAATTCGGCTCAATTGGGTAGGTGTAACTCCGAGGTAAGAGGCTATATAATATTGAGGCACGATGGCCTCCAAGGTAGGGTATTCTTCCCGAAACTCTAAATATCGTTCTTCCGCAGTTAGAGAAAGCAACTTGATCTCTCGGGCTTCTTTAAAAACAAATAAAGATTCTGCTACTCTACGTCCTAAAGTCTCAAGGGATGGATAAGTTTGATACAATTTTATAATTTCGGTATAAGACGCTTCTAAAATGATACTGTCTACAATGGTTTGCACACTTATTTGATTAGTCTGCCCAGAAACTAAAGATGAAAAACCTCCTACAAACGAAAAAGGAGTACCAAAACTTTTGATATATTCTTCACCAACCTTGTTTCTAAAAAACGTCCGAACAACTCCCTTGATTAATAAACCACACTTTTTCTCTATTCTGCCCTGATAAGCAAAGTAGCTTCCCTTCTTGAGTGTTCTTTTATCAAGAATCGCCCACAATGCGTCAAAATCACCAATAGGTACTGGTGTTATAGCACATATATGTTCGTAAACTGTGTCATAAAAGTCCATCATTTAGGTGAAATCAGCGGTTCTTTAACCAACTTAAATAATTTTGCCTCTCTCCTACAAACTTTTATTATAAATTTTCCTCAAAAAAATCCATCAATTATTTTATAACTCGATTCCTGTAACTTTGCGTGTTCTTCTCATCAAACAAGGTTGGAAGGCGATGTACAGCTATAAACAAGGCAAAGGGTAGTTCTTTGCTAAGGTGAGTAATTTGCTTAGGGTTTAATTCGCAAAAGCTTTTATGATAATATTTTTGAGCCAGCTGGCCATAAGCCAATAAATAACCATCCAACACCTGATAGATTAATTTAGTGAGGTTTTCCTCCGTAGGAAACGGAATAGACCACCGGATAGAGGTTCTAAGTTGTTCATATTCTTTAGTTTTGCCAGACAATGCCTCCAAAACACCCCATTTAACCGAGTCTCTTGCAATATATTCCCGATTAAGTACTAACACCCTGCTAGGGATCTCCCACAATTCTACTTTAGGCAATACAGGAAAACCTTTAAACACTTTGTAATCCTTCTCTACCCAAACACTCACTGCAAATTGGGGGTTTAGTTGTATGCCAAAATTGATAGGATGATCACATAAATCTACTTGCAATCTATCCTCTAATGCTTTCCCAAATTCAATAGAAGTTTCCTCTCCAATAGTTGATATTTTTTTGATAGAATCGGAGGCAGCAAACAGCAAATAAGCATTAGGACAATACCGTCTTTTTGCGACTGCTTTTTGCTTTTCTTTAGAAGCGCAAGCCGAAAAAATCAAGCTTCCTACTACAACTAACCAAATGCTTTTCGTCTTTCTCATATCTTAAAATACAAATCCAGAAAGTGACCTCAGTTGAAGCCACTTTCTGGAATCATTATATGCTTTGTCATAATTTCAGC
>DMXI01000154.1:15793-55379 GCA_003483885.1 Microscillaceae bacterium | reverse complement strand
TTTTTTCGCTTAAGGCACAAATCTAAACTACTTTCAAACTCAATGTTGTACTATTTATTTGACTACTTAGAAAGCCATTATCAATTCCCAGGTGCTACCTTATTTAAATATATCTCTTTTCGAGCAAGTATGACTATCCTTATTTCGTTGTTGATTGGGGCCATTTTTGGTCGTCGATTGATCAACTTGCTCAAAAACATGCAGGTAAAAGAAAAAAGCCGTGTATTGGGTTTGCCAGGAGAAGATCAGAAGCAAGGAACTCCTACAATGGGAGGACTCATCATCATTGGATCTATAGTAGTTCCGACCTTATTGTTTGCCCGCCTCGATAATGTATACGTAATCTTATTATTGATTTCTACCTTATGGCTAGGCTTCATTGGTTTTTTAGATGATTACACCAAACTGATCAAAAAGAAGCGAAACTGGCTGGTGGGAGATCGCGGAATCAAAGGACGTTACAAAGTATTTGGTCAAATAGGCTTGGGCTTGATTGTAGGCTTGGTGCTTTATTTTAACGACAGTGTCAAAGTTCGTCAATATTATAATCCCCAAACCCAGGAATACAACCTATCGGTTCCTTTGGATGGTTACCAAGACAAATACAAAGATGTGAAATCTACCGCGGTAACGGTGCCTTTTTTTAAAAGCAATGAGTTAGATTATAGTAAAATCATTCCTTTTCTGCCCGCAAAATTTACCTGGGCTTTGTATGTGTTTGTAGCCATTTTTATTATCACCTTCGTCTCCAATGGAGCCAATATCACCGATGGAGTCGATGGTTTGGCGGCCGGAACTTCGGTCATTATTGCGGTTACCCTGGCCATTTTTGCCTATGTATCGGGTAATGCCATCTTCTCTAAATACCTGGGTATTATGTACATCCCCAACTCGGGTGAACTGGTAATTTTCTGTTCGGCTCTGATGGGAGCTTGTATTGGCTTCTTGTGGTACAACTCTTATCCGGCGCAAGTATTTATGGGCGATACTGGAAGCTTGTCTTTAGGTGGAATTATCGCCGTGTTGGCACTTTCGGTACGTAAAGAGTTATTGATTCCTTTGATGTGTGGTATTTTCCTGGCTGAAAACTTATCAGTGATTATTCAAGTGAGTTATTTTAAATATACCCGTAAAAAGTTTGGAGAAGGTCGCCGGGTTTTCCTGATGGCTCCCTTGCACCATCATTTCCAAAAGAAGGGTTACCACGAAGCCAAAATCGTAACTCGTTTTTGGGTGGTAGGTATCTTTTTGGCTATTCTGACTTTGGTAATGTTGAAGTTGAGATAAATTATTTAGATAAAACATAAAAAAAGCGGCGTTGAAATACATTCAATGCCGCTTTTTTCATACTACACCAAAATGTTAGCGCGTAAACGGAATCGTTTTCCGAGAAATAGCCGAAGCCCTGAAAAAGCCCAAAGCTCCATTGCTTAAGTTGCCAGGAAGATTGGAAGGTATACCATAAAAAGTTCCCCCATCGTTTTTCTTTTGTTGCTCAATCGCCTTAAATAAATCATAAACCTCTTGTTTAACCGTGTGCATTTCGACCATTGCGCTGTCAGGATCAAACAAAGTTGTATCAGCATAAACCTGATAATTTGCCCCTTCATAGATGTCTAATCTTTCTACCTTGGCGGGTAGATTGATATCATTATACAGGATTGTTTTATGAGAAAATGTTGACCACAGGTTACTGGGAATCGTTTCGTGCACCAAATAATTACCCCTTCTAGGGCGACCATCCTCGAAAGATCGATAGTAAAACATATAGTAATTTTGCTCCCGTTGCGGCTCATCAAAATATATAAATGGCAGTTCATAGCGATCTTCATGGCGGAGTTCTAGTTCGGGCACACTAGAGGGCATGGTAGTGGTGGCTTCGTAAGTTTCACCATTATATACCACTGTCAAAGTATAAGTTTTACCGGGGGTGCCACGCATATTGGTAGTAGTTTGATAGTACCCTACCTCTCCCCAGGTACTACCAGGGCTGCCTTTTCCATCGATCACCGGATACTGTTCGGCAAATGGGGTCAATACATCTACATTTCCCTCATCATCACTTATAGTTATGGTGGCATCGGTTACAGGTGTATAGCCTCCAGCATATAGCTGAGAAGTCTTACTGGTGAGAGACAACTGTACATAATAAGGACCTGGCTCAGTGGTGATCATGCCGTCTACAACCAAGCGTGGCGTATGTTCATCTGTAGTTATTTCATCGTTAGACAATACATCATAACAACCAGAAAGCGTAGTAACCAATAAGCAAAAAATAGGAATGTATATGAGTTTAATATTTTTCAATTCCATCGTTTCTAAAATTTAAAGTTGTAGGAAATGTAAGGCATAAGACCAAATAAAGACATTCGGGTAAACTGTCGGTAGATGTGTACGTTGCCAATTTGTGTTTGTGGACGGCTGAGTGAAAATGCATTGGCTCTATTGTATACATTGTTTACCCCAAGCGCCCATTCGCCTTGCCATCTTTTTTGTTGTTTGCTTCTGAGGATAATGCTTAGATTTAGTTGATGCACATCAGGCAAGCGATGCCCATTACGGGTCGAATAAAAATTAAAAAGTTGATTATTATAGAAAAATTCTCCTACTGGTGCAGTAATACCCGCCCCTGACATATATTGAAAATTAGCCGCTATTCTCCATCTTTTGCCTAAGTCGTAGGTCGCATTCAGCGAAAGGTTATGTCTTCGGTCGTAGTTGGGGGCATAAGTTTGGTTATTGTTTATACCTGGAATATTTCTTTCCACTTTGGCCCAGGTATATCCAAGCCACCCTTTGAGCCTTCCTTTTTTCTTCTTTAGCATCAGTTCCAACCCATACGCCACTTCGTCTCCTGTACTTATTTGAGTTTCAATGGCATCGTTCATGAATAAATCCGCATTATCCAAATAATCTATCACCCGATGGCTTTGGCGATAATAGGCTTCTGCCGAAAACTGGTAGGTAGCCTCATTACCAAAGGTCCAAAAGTACCCTAGGGAATACTGGTCGGCAAAACGTGGTTTCACATTGCGATTGGCTGGAAGCCAGAAATCTGTGGGTAAACCGATTGAAGCATCTCCTACCTGATGCAAGTATTGATAAGTACGGGTATAAGATGCCTTCAACGAAGCATTGGGGTTGAGCGAATAACGTATCGAAGCCCTTGGTTCCCAACCATAATATTCACTCATAACCTCCCCTGAACGATAGAATTTTTCCCCAGTCAGGTTTTGGTCATTATCGTAAACGCGTTCCCGGCCAATACCTACGTTATGCAGTGACGAAAGCCTTAATCCGTAATTGAACTGCCATTTTTTCCAGGAAAACTGGTGGTCAAAGTAAATACCACTTTCTACGGGTTGTTTGGTATGCAGCTTTTCGTACCTGACCAAGTCATCGTTTTCGTCCAAAGTTTCTAATTTACCAGGATTGAGATGCATATGGGTAAGCGCCACCCCAAAGTTGAGCTGGTGATTTGCCGAAAACTGGTAGCTCAGGTCAGCCTTGAGTCCCTGTTGTTCAATGCTGTTAGACCAACGCGTATTTTCTAGGTTAGACTTTTGATGGTTGGCATAGTGAGATTGGCTATGAAAGAGTTTGATATTACTCACGAGGCGAGCATTGAAACGGTGCTTCCAGTTGATGACCCCTCCTACACTGTACCAATCATAGGTGTTCTCTGGCAGAATTATCTGGCTTCGAAAACGGTCCTGGGAACCAAAGGCCGTAATACTGATCTCGTTTTTTGGGTCGAGTTTAAATTTTACCTTAGCGTTCAAGTCAACAAAGTTCATATCATTTCTGGTACTACTCACAAATGCAGGGGCTACAAACGCACCAGGTTTGTTGATCGTGTTTAAAAGCAAGCTCGGATATCCATACCTGCCCCCCACCATAAATGTTACCTTTTTACCGATCGGACCGTCTACTACTAAGTTGCTACTAATGACCCCAATACCGCCTTGTACGCGTATTTTTTCATTATTTCCCTCTTTGGTGGTCAAAGTCAATACCGAGGACAACCTTCCACCATATTGGGCAGGTAATCCGCCTTTGTACAATTGAGCGCTTTGTAAGGCATTGGTATTAAAAACCGAGAAAAAGCCCAGGGTATGCGCCGTGTTGTAAATGGGCACCCCATCCAAAAGAATAAGATTGTGATCATATCCTCCCCCTCTTACCGAAAAATTGCTGGTACCTACATGGGAGTTTTGAATGCCAGGCAAAGCTTGTATCCCTTTGAAAATATCGGTTTCTCCCACAAACATCGGCATATCTTTTACTTGCTGAATATCAATTTGGTGTACACCGGTTTGAGCCATTTTCAACAAATCAAATTCATTGTTTTGAGTAGCACTGATGACTACCTCCCCCAATTGATCTATGGAAGGGTAAAGGTTGACATTGAGAGAGGTATCATCGCTTAAATCCAGGGTGCGATTTTCTTGCTGGTGGCCAATAAACGAAAACACCGACGTGTATCTGCCTGGAGGGAGCAAAAGCGAGTAATAGCCATTGGCATCGGTGGCTGAGCCTATATTGAGTTCTGGTACATATACTGTAGCTCCGGGCATTTGCTCGCCATCTACTTTGATCGTGCCACTGAAATTTACCTTGCCTTTTTTATTTTTACGAAGAATGATTTGCTCATTCAAATAGCGGAACTCAATCGGGAGCTGGGCTTCTATAGCTTTTAATAACTTTCTCAACTGCCAGCTCTTTTTATCAAATTTGAGCGGTTTTTTAGGGAGAATACTCTCATCATACGAAAAAGTAACTCCTTGATGTTGTTGCAACTCTTGCAACACCTCTAGCAAAGTGCCTTCAGCCTGTTTTAGTTGTACATTTTTTTGGAGCAATTGCTGGCCCTGTGCAGGTAAAAGTGCTACGCAGCAACACAGCAATAAAAATAAGGAAGCCCTTTTTAAGAGCAGGTGAAGGCCTCGTTTTATCTGGTGATTCATGTTGTTTGTGTTTGGTCGTTTATTATAAAGTACAAATACCTGCAGGTAATGCTTGAATTCGTTGGTATGACAATGAGCCAAGGAGCCACCCTAAGAAAAAAATGAAGTTTTTATAAAAAATAGCTTTTAATATAAAAACCGATGAAAAGTGTGCACTTCACATCGGTTTGTTTTGTAGTAAATTGCCTGATTAATACCTTACTGGCGCGGTAATGCTTCGTACACTCGAAGCCCTAAATAACCCCAATGCCCCGTTGGTGAAATTGGTAGGAGGGGGCGCAGGCTCAGGGTTAAATGTGCCCCCATCATTTCTAGTTTGTTGGTTGAGGGCATCATAAAACTCATAAGCTTCTCTCGATATCGAGTGCATTTGTATTTGTATGTTTTCAGGGCAATCCACGCAAAAAACAATCGGCTGCCCCTGTTCATAGTTAGGGGCATAAATATCCAGGTCCTTGACTTGTTCGGTCCAAAACTGATCAGTGTACACCTGAAAAATTGGAAAAAACAAGGGCCAGAGATTATCCTCAAATTGATTTTGGATATTCAATCCATTGGAGGGGTCATCACCAAAAAAATCCCGGTATAAAAACATGTAGTAATTCTCTTCAAGTACTGGTTGGTTAAAACTGAGTAAGGGATAAATGAATTTTTCATGATTCAGTGTAATAGCTGGAGGTGTTGAGGGCATAGTGGCTTTAGCTTCATAAGTTTTTCCCTCGTGCTGTACTGTGAGAGTATAAGCCCTACCTGCTGCTCCCTGAATATTGGTACTGGTTCTATAAAATCCATATTGAGCAAAGGTACGCGTCTCACTCTGAGGAACTGTCGATGGAAATTCTTGATCGTAGGGAACGAGTACATCACTATTTCCTTGATCATCGCTTAGGGTAACGGTAGCATCGGTTATTGGAATATAGTTAGCACTAGGAAGGAAATTAACAGGATTAACGGTAACCTCACCTACTGCTCTTGATATATGTACATAATAAGGACCTGCTTGATCAGTGATTACAGCATGAATTACAATAGGGGGATTAGTGTCAAATTCAACATCGAGTTCTTCTTGAGTAAAACAGCCACTGAATAGTATGATATAAAATAGACCTATGATAGTTTTTGAATATGTATTGGATAGGTTTTTCATAAGCATTAGAATTTAAATGTATAGGTAATATAAGGTAACCAACCAGCTAAGTACATATTTGTCAAGTTGTTGCTTGATGGGTGATAAGATCGTTGATCACGAAATATTGCCAAAGCATTACTGCGGTTGAGTACATTGGTCACGCCAAATGTCCATTCCCCTTGCCAGCGTCGTTTTTGTTTACTTTTGAGCGTAATACCGATATCCCATTGCATAAAATAAGGAAGACGAAAACTGTTACGTTCGGTAAAATAATTGTATAGGCGATTATTGACTGTAAACCATCCGCGAGGAAGTGTGGTATAGGCACCACTCATGTAAGTAAATGTGCTGGCAATGCGCCACCTACGCCCCAATTCATAAGATAGGTTCAATGATACATTGTGCGGACGATCGTAACGAGGGGCGTAAGGTTCACCTTGATTAATACCTGGAATGTTGAAGATTACCCGTGATAGGGTGTAACTTAAAACCCCGTTTAGCCTTTTTCCTTTTTTACGCAGCATCAGCTCCATTCCAAAAGCCTGCCCAGTACCCGTTCTTACTTCATTGGCTAGATTATCATTCAAAAATAGGTTGGCATTATCACGATAATCAATGACCTGATGCATAAAACGTGCATAAGCTTCCACTGAAAAATCCCACTTACCTTGTTTACCTAGCTTTATAAAATACCCCAATGAAAATTGATCAACAAAGCGAGGTTTGACGTTGTTGCTTACTGGTAACCAAATATTGGTGGGTAATTGCACCGATGAGTTATTGAGCTGGTGTAGATACTGGTAGTTTCGATTGTAAGAAATTTTGAGCGAAGTATTCGGGTTAAGTTTGTAACGCAAATTAAACCTGGGTTCAAGGCCAAAGAAACTATCCATCAGTTCGCCAGGCTTATAATGTTGCGAAAGCCTTTGAGTATCATTGTAGATATATCTGATTCCACCAATATTATAAAAACCAGAAATTCGAGTGCCATAATTGATCTCGAGTTTGGGGCTTAATTGCAATTGATGCATGAGATAAAGCGCTGTTTCTACAGAATGACGATCAAGTAGTGTGATATCATTGATGCCCTGACTTCCAAACGTTTTTCCGGGGTGAAAACGGTGTTTGGTAGCCATCGCACCAAAATTAAGGCTACTTTTAGGCGACAGCTGGTAGGTAAAGTCCATTTGAGCACCTATTTGTTCCATCGCTGCTTGCCAGTTGTAAGTAATGCCATACACCCTGCGCACAAAAACACCATTAGTTTTGTAGCTGAGGGCGTTTTCAGTTAAATATCCCTTTTGAAAATTACTATAGTGTAGATTGAAGTTTCCTACGAGTCCTGGCTTAAATTTTCGTCGCCAATTAATAGCCATACCAGTACTTTTCCAGTTGAAGGTGCGATTTGCGACCACGTTGAACCCTTCAAACTGATCTTGGGAAAGCATTGTCGTGAATTTTACTTGATCTTTGTCACTGGGTTTTACCAGTACACTGGCGATCAGGTCAGTATAGGCCATTTCTGCATTATGAATCTGATTGCGGGATGGTTGGGTAAAATCCTGGGTAGGCGTGTAAAAAAGGTTTGCAATGGCACTGGTAGAAATGCGCCCAGCAATACGCAAAGCTACTTTTTTGCCCAAAGGAGTATTGACAGACAAGCGACTGCTTAAAAGGCTAATATCCCCCGATAAGTTAAACTTTTTCACCAAATCATTGCTGGTTTGCATAGTAGTAATAGAGGATAAACGCCTTCCATATTTAGCCGGAATGTCTCCTTTGTAAATAGTGACCTTATCTACAGCATCGGGATTAATAGATGAAAAGAAACCTAGAGAATGGGAGGTATTATACACTGGAATACCGTCTAGTAATACCAGGTTTTGGTCATAAGTTCCACCTCGTACCGAAAAGTTGACAACACCCGGTGTAGCATTCTGGATACCAGGTAAAGTTTGTATACTTTTTAAGACATCAGTGTCTCCTCCCAAAATGGGCATTCGCTTTACTTGTTGTAAATCAACCTGATGTGCTCCAGTTTGGGTAGCTTCCAATAAATCAGCCTGCTTTTTTTGAGGCGCACTTACCACCACTTCACCTAGTTTATCGATAGAGGGGCTCAGGTTGATATCCATCGAAGTATCATCCTTTAGTTGTAGTGTGCGATTTTCTCGTTCGTGGCCAATAAACGAAAATACAGATGTATATTTGCCAGGGGGTAGTATCAGCGAATAATAACCATTGGCATCGGTAGTCGAGCCTATTCCAAGTTCGGGTACGTATACGGTAGCTCCGGCTAGTTGCTCTCCATCTACCTTGATGGTGCCACTGAAATTTACCTTGGTTTTTTTCTTTTTGCGAAGAATGATTTGGCCCGAAATATATCTATACTCGATAGAGGTATTTTGAAATAGCTTATTGAGCAAAGCCTTCAATTCCCAATTTTTTTGACCTAACTTAACTATCTTATCAGGAATCATACTTTCGTCATAAAACAATGGTATTCCCTGAGACTGGTTTAGGTATTTTACAAAATCTAATAGAGTCCCTTGCTTCTGTTTTACCTGGACGGTTTTTTCCAGCAAGAGCTGGTTAGTCTGAGCAAGCAGAAAAGTAGAAATGCACACGCATAGTAATACCAGTAATCCCTTTGTAGCAATGGATTTCTTCATCGTTTCTGTAGTTAGTCTGTGAATTACCGAATGAGTATGGAGTTGCCTTGCTTGCTAATCTGAACATCCAGCGTAAGCTCAATCACCTGCAAAATCTTATCAAGCGATTGTTGCTTAAAAGTCCCGTTAAAGCTAAACTTTTGGCGCAATGCAGGTGTGCAATTAACCGATACCTTAAAGTGTCGACTCAAATCGGCCACAATTTGCCCCATCGTCGCTTTTTTAAATACCAAGGTGTTCGTTTTCCAAGAGAGGTAGTTCAAGTCCCGATTAATTTGTTTGGTGAGTTTCCCATTTTGAACGTCAAAATTACTCATATCACCTTTGATCAGCTCTACTCGTTGTTTTTGGTCTTGAGTAGCCACTGCCACTTTCCCTGAACTTACCATTACCTGAGTGCTGGTATTTCCTTGTTGGCGAATGTTAAACGACGTACCCAGGACCGTTACATTGAGCTTACCAGTCTGTATTTTAAAGGGACGCGCTTCGTCTCTTTGTACCTCAAAGAAACCTTCCCCCTCCAAACGTACCAAGCGTTGCTTTTGCCCAAATTGTGGAGGGTAATGCAAACGGCTTCCTTCGTTGAGCCACACCTTAGACCCATCGGCCAGCACTAGAGCTTGTTGTTTGAGTTTTTGGGCATCGGTAGCAATCATGTTTTGCGAGCCTTGCTCATTGCCTGACAAATTGGTATAAATCAACCCAATGGCCAGCCCGATAAGTATCACTGCGGCAATACGTGTGATCCACCAACGCCCCATTTTACGGGTTTTAGTGGTTTTTTTTGGTGTTTTAACCTGGGCTTTTACCTTTTGCCAGTCTAGAGCAATTTCTTCGTCCGTCAAATGAATCTGAGGAGCATCTTTTTCAAACCAGCCTCGAAGTTCATTCAAATAAGTCTGGTTTTTTTCGCTGGTTTGCAACCAGTCTTCTACCTGCTTATTTTCCACCTCGGAGGTTTGTTGCATCAAATACTTTATCAGGAACTCAATACTCATGTTGGTTTAATATTATCAATTTGAACTTACGACAATGGGGCTAGGGGGTACCCTAAAAAAAATGTAACCTTTTTTAAATAAAATTTATAACTATCAGAATAATAGGGAGATACCAATGCTTCTCAAGGAATGAACGAATCGTCTTGAGGGCCGATGAAATATGAAATTCAACTGTTTTGACCGAAACATCCAGTTGTTCACTAATCTCTTTATAAGTGAGGGATTCTTCACGGCTAAGACGAAAAATAATTTGGGTTTTTTCGGAGAGACTGGCAATTGCAAGGTCTAAAATACGTGCCAGATCGCCCGATTCCAGTTCTTGCAATTGATCATTGGAAGCAGTCGCAGTAGTTTCGGAGGTTTGTTCCAAACGTTGCGTGTGTTTTAGTTTTGCTTTGAGGTAGTTGAGCGAGCGATTGCGAACCGCAGTATACATATAGGCTTCTTCAGAGGTAGTAATATTGAGTTCCCCTTTTTCCAAAATATGTACAAAAGTGGCCTGTACTACTTCGCGAGCTGCTTCTGGCTCTTTCACAAATTTATTGCTGTAATTAACCAGGGGAACATATAATTGTTTAAATAATCCCTCTACACGTGCTTCAAAATCTTTCATTATTTTTATGAATAGTGAATACCCCAGGATTAAAAGCCTTGATTAAATAAAACTTCTCTTACTTTTTTGACCTGAATTGTCTTCTCTTTTAGATAAAACAAAAGTGAGGTTTAAACAATCCCCTACATTACCAGGTGGTGTATGAAACATCCTTTCAATATAAAAACCTTCTTTAAGATAGGCCTCTATTTCAGGAATATCCTGTACCTGATAGTTTACTTTTTGCTCCTGATTTTCAAAGTTTTGATTGTGAACGTTAATATTGATGGTGATTACTTTTGTGATTGCCATAACTTTAAATATGTTTTGCGTTTGCTAATGTACATAACTTCCAGCATTGATATCAATCGTGCTGCCTGTGGCATGATCGGCCAGGCCACTTGCCAATAACACTATAGTAGGAGCAAGGTCTTGAGGCTGAGTAAGGCGATCCAGCGCCACCCCTTGTAAGGCATAATCCATCCCATATTCGTCTATAAAATCTTGAGCCATATCGGTGGCCGTAAATCCTGGAGCTATTACAAAAGACGTAATGCCTTGTTTGCCATACCCCCTAGCAATCGAACGACTAAAAGCAACCATCGCTGCCTTAGAAGCAGCATAAGCCATGTAATCTACAGTATCGCCTCTAAAGGCAGCTCTTGAGGAAATGTGGATGATTCTTCCCCCTTTATTTTGTTGAAAATGGCGAATGGCAGCGCGTGACAATATAGCTGAAGCAGTCATGTTTACCTGCATGGTTTGTTCCCAATCTTTAATCCATTCCTGATCCTGCTTTTCAATAGGCGATTGTATAGCAATTCCCGCATTGTTGATCAATACATCTACTTTCCCAAAAGCCCGAACGACATTTGCAAACAATTCGCTACACGAAGCAGGATCGTTTAAATCTGCTTGAAAGATAGCTGAGTCATTTCCCGCTTTCTGAGCGACTTCCTGAGCTTTTGCCTCGTTTTTTCCATAGTGTATGGCTACCCTGGCCCCCGACTTTCCCAATTGTTCAGCCACGGCAGCTCCAATGCCTCGACTGGCGCCGGTTACGAGTATATTTTTGCCTTGTAAGTTAATTTCCATAATCAATTTTAGCTAATTTGGCGCAATTTTCAAACGACCCAAAAAATTTAACAGCAATTAACAACTACAAACCTGAACCCGTTTTGAGCTAATTTTGCTATGTGTAAACTACTGATAAATAGTAAGTTAGTTTGTTATAGGTTCTGCTTTAAAATTGGACTACTGCTGGTAAAACAGGTGCAAAATTAAGAGTTATAATGAGCTACACACTATCAACTATGAATTATCAAACTACTCGATGAAAAAGCGACTCATAAACCTGTTCTTTCTTCTATTAGGCATCGTATTACTTTGGCTGGCCTTCCAAGGGCAAAACCTAAGCCTCATTATCGAGGAGCTTCAAAAGGTGGACTATCGCTGGGGAGTATTGGTATTGTTGGCTTCGGTAGGAGGACACTTGAGTCGTGCTTTGCGCTGGAAGCTATTGTTGATTCCTCTCCAAAAAGAATCAAAAAATACCACAAATGAGGTGCTAAAACCTATATCGTTATGGAATGTTTGGTGGGCCATGATGTTTGGTTATTTGGTCAATCTGGGGATTCCTCGTTTGGGTGAAGTTTCTCGTTGTGTAGCCGTACAGCGGAGCGAAAAACTCCACTTTGAGTCGGTACTAGGCACCGTAGTAGCTGAGCGAGCCATTGACCTGTGTTGTTTGTTTTTGTTGGTGTTGTTTACCTTTTTTTACCAATATGAGATAGCTGCTACCTTTTTTCGGGAAAATATCTTTGCCCCATTTCAGCAGCTTTTGGGAGCCAAAAAATGGATGCTCTATGGTCTGATTATGCTAGGCATTCTGGGACTTTTAGTGTTATGGCTTTTGTGGAAAAAAAACTGGTTTGCCCGTTTACGCCAATTCATTACCAGAATACTTGCTGGGCTTATCAGTATTTATCATATGCCACATAAGTGGCGTTTTTTAGCACACACCTTTCTTATTTGGTTTTCTTACTTTCTGATGACCTATTGGTGGTTTTTTGCCATTCCAGCCACCCAGCATTTGGGCTTTCAGGCTGGGCTGTTTTTGTTAGTAGTAGGTAGCATTGGTAAGTCGGTGCCCATTCAAGGCGGGGGGATGGGGGCCTACCATTTTCTGGTAACCAAAGGCCTTAGTTTGCCCCCTTTTCTAATAGCCGCTACCCCTGCACTTACCTTGGCTACAGTAATTCATTTGGCACAAACAGTTTTCTATTTACTAGTAGGTGGTATAGCCGCAATCGTAGTTTTGTACAAAAATAGGGAAGTAATGAAAAACAATGGTGATAGTTTTACTTTTAAATGAAATAGTATTAAACTTGCACGATTTTAAGCTTACTTTCAGCCTAGAGTAGGCAAAGCAACATGATTATTTGAAGTTTGATATTAGAATATTTATAACAATTAAAATTAATTGATGAATGGCTAACTCTTTTAATACACCATTAAAAGGAAATAAAATTTGGTGGAAGAAGGAAACGATTCCTGATTTATTTCCTGAAATGGACAATAGACAATATCTGGTAAGCGCTTGTTTAAACTTTCGTTAACAAGTTCTAAATTGAGTGTAAAAAACAAATAAACAAAGTATGTAATTGGTAGTTTATTCAAGAGAACCAGAAAGAAGTGGACGGAATATATAAAATACACCTCCATCTAATTCGAGACTGGATACTCAACATTGAAAAGGTAAAACTGATTAGTATACATACTTGATTGATCACTCGACATCGGTATATCGACTTGTATAAAAAGTTTCCCGTGGAGGAAACATCAGATAGATGGGCTATCTATCAGTGACTAATTGTAAGTCACTGGCAGACAGCCTTTTTTTGCGGCCTATGCTTAAATAATAGAAGGGCAAAACGCAAAAATTGGCTTTTGGTAGCAAGACATTGGAGATTTTGCGAGCCAAAGGTTTATGTTGAACTAAAAACTAAATTCGATGGATTTAAGCTTGTTGATTGAGAATTTAACCAATCCAGCGTTATTGTTCTTTTTTCTTGGAATTTTAGCCGTGAGGCTCAAAAGTGATTTGGAAATTCCTTCTAATTCATCCAAGTTCATTTCGCTTTATTTGTTGTTCTCGATCGGTTTTAAAGGAGGGCAGGAGCTTTCGCACAGTCCCTTAAACTCAGAGATATTTTTGTCGCTGTTGTTTGGGGTATTTTTAGCTTTGGTAGTACCCATTTACTCGTTTTTTATTTTGAAAAAGCGGGTAGGAGGCGAAAATGCAGGAGCAATTGCTGCGGCTTATGGCTCAGTGAGTGCGGTAACATTCGTAACATCTATTACTTTTTTAGAAACCCAAGGAATGACCTTTGGAGGGCAAATGGTAGCTGTAATGGCATTGATGGAAGCGCCCTCAATCATTATTGGGGTATTGTTGATGCGTTTGTTTAACAACGGACACAGTGCAGAAACCTCTTTTAAACATGTGTTGCGTCATGCGGTTACAAATGGCAGTGTGTTGTTGATTATTGGCAGCTTGGTCATTGGTTTTTTGGCCAGCGAAAAACAAGCTCAAGGGATTGAACCCTTTACTACGGATATTTTTAAAGGTTTTTTAGCGGTGTTTTTATTGGATATGGGAATTGTGAGTGGGCGCAAACTATCTTCCTTTTTAGACAACGGGTGGTTTCCCTTAATTTTTGCATTGGTAATGCCCATTTTTAATGGTTGTTGGGTAGCGGTAGCCAGCAAAGTTGTGACTCAAAGTGAAGCCAATCAGTTCTTATTTGCGATTTTAGGAGCAAGTGCCTCTTATATTGCGGTACCAGCCGCGATGAAGCTTGCCGCTCCCAGAGCTAATCCGGGGTTATACATACCTATGGCATTGGCCATTACCTTCCCCCTCAATATTACGGTAGGTATGCCACTTTATTTGACCATTATCAGAGCGCTTTAACATTTACAATACAAATGAGACTGTTTCATAATATATGCTAAACCAAATCATATTTTAATTTTAGCTCCAGACCTGACAGGTTTTAAAAACCTGTCAGGTCTAAAAGCTTTTTTCTTAAAGAAAATTCTTTAGCAGCGAATTTATGAGATAGCCTCAGGCTTTTGTCCAAATGCGGGTATTCAACTGCATCTCCTCTACAATAATTTTATTGATCTTTAGTAGTGCATACATAAACTGAATATCACGGTAATTAACTGCAGAACGGTATATTTCAGGTTCAAACAATGGCTCCTCAAAATCGATGGCACAATACATACGAGTGCCCATAAAGGCAAAAGAAATAGGGTTGTTATAAAACTGCCTGAGTTTTACCATCGCCTCCATAATGACAGGCGTAAGCACATAACGCGCTTCGGTAGGGTTGGTGGCGTGCACCATAAACAACCGCTCAAACTCCAGATTCTCCATTTTTACCAATTGACCTTGCCCTACCAAGTGTTTTTGGATAAAGGTACCCGCATTGCCCCAGCGCCCTTTGGTAAAGTCAGGCGTTACAAATATCGCCCCCTGAAAATGCTTGTGAAAATCGGCGTGGAAAAACAGGCCCTGAAAAATGGAATACGCTCTATTTGTATTAACTGCGCGCTGAATGTGCACATCGGCACATTGAAAATCGGTTTTTCCGATCAATCCTGAAATCAAGTCGTCACTATGATAATAGTTATACCCCGTGGCAAATAATCGACTGGCTTTGATTTCCTTAGCATCAATTCCTTTAAAAGGCTGATATTGCCAACTAGGATCTATACACTCGGCAATAGGCCGCACAATATGAAACTTATATTGTTTGTGGTACTTCTGCTTTTGCGCTTGATAAGCCGCAGAAGAAACGAAAATTACCCCCATAGCAATCATCAGACTGCTTAAAAATGCCCAGGAATCTATAGCCAATAAAAAATTCCAACTACAAAGCACTACCAATACCAACAAATACCCTACTACTTGACTAATCTGATAGCGGATAATCAATTTACGATTGGTTTCTATATGTTTGATGTTGTGTTTTAGATGGCGATGAAACAGTGCTTGTATTTCTCCCTGCTTAATCATAATTGGTCAGGTTGAAAGAGTTTCTCAACAGATACTGGCTCCCGCTCAAAATCCTGAATATGAAACACATGCTTGGTTTTCAAGTTCATCAACCAAGCCATTACATTGTTAGGAAAGGTCTGGATGGTATTGTTGTAGTCAGTCACCACCGCATTGTAGGTACGGCGAGCCGCTGAAATTTGCGCTTCTAATTCGTTGAGCGTTCTTTGCAAGTTGTTGAACCCTTCACTTGCTTGAATGGTGGGGTAGTTTTCTACCGATAATAGCAAGCCGTGCATGCTCGCGGCTAATTGATTATCTAACGCCACCTTTTGGTCATTAGACAATGCCGAAGAACTGGCCAAAGAGCGAACCTCAGCTACTTTGGTCAATATATTTTGTTCGTGACTGGCGTATTTTTTTACTACAGCCACTAGGTTGGGCACTAGATCAAAACGTTTTTTGAGTTGGGTTTCTACACCCCCAAAGGCATTGTATACGCCGTTGTTTTTGCGTCGGAGGTGGTTGTATAAAGCTATAATGATAAGGGAGGCGACACCAGATGCGATGGCAATAATGATATGATTCTCCATAGTATAATAATTTAAATTTGATCACTAATCAGGAGGTACAAAAATATAGTGTTGTATCTCTTTTTAGTATATATACTATAAAGAATAATATTTTGTTTCAAACAGTATTTGAAAATTTAATTTGTCTTTTGTGCTAGTTAGTAGTGTTTTTGTCCCATAAATGAATGTTTGTGTCCAATACATTGAGGAATTCGTTCACCATAAGAATTTGATCCTGAGCAGCTTTTATAGTGGAATATTGTATGCCAAATAGACCTACTCCAGGAGTAAATAAATTTTTGATTTTTGTGCCAATGGTACAATAGACTTTATTATCTATAAATGATAGGGCAAGATCGCAGGGATACTTTTGTTTAAATGTCAATAAAGCATCTATCAAGGATTGAGGCACAGGCAATGTTTGATCGGGAGGAGGTAACACATGAATGGCAAATTGATCATCAAAAGCGGAGCGATGAAGTTCAAGAGGCGGAATTTCTTTAGATTTGGCAAACCAATTTTTACCTTTTTCTTCCAGGGGAGTAAAATTTCTCAATTTATCTCGAGGGGTAATGAACATTTGCTCGGGAAATGATCGTTTGCAGGTAATAATTAGAAGTAATCCCTGGAAAACATCAATACTGCAATATTCATCATCACTCTCTTTCCTCTCTTCTAAGTGTATCCGCGAAAATTCAAAAGAACCATTTTCCAAAGGCCCACTGATCAAATTATACCCATTATAACAACTGAAACTTTTACGAATCAACTGGCTTTGATCAAACTTCTCTTGGCTCATAGTTTGATCAAAGTGATAGTGCCAAGCGGGCATTACCAAGCTTAGAACTGGTTTAATGATCTGTTTTTGATACGTATCATTATAATCATTGTGCTGCGATTCAAAATAAAATGAATTAATTACCACAGCCCCTATGATCATTTCACAAGTAATTACGATCATGAGCGTTATGCCTGAAAGAAAGATTACGGGTGGAATCCAACTAACTATCATAAGTATGATAGAAATAACAATCTGCCTTTCTGATCTTTTCTTTGCCTGATAACCCTGTTCTACCTTCTTTAAAATGGGCAAAAACTTTTGCTCATACAGTTCCTTCAGTTTGTTTTCTTCTGTCATGGTGCTTGATCTTATTTTTTTTGATGTTAGGTGTTCTAACGTTGGTGATTCAACGGATAAAACTAGCCCAAATCTTCCTGCATTTTGTTACTCAAAAGCCCTTTTTTGAGTGAATAAGTAGACATACGAAATATAATCATACTTAGTTGACAGTATAATATGTTTTAATGAATCATATTTCATTTCAATCCTGGGTTGTTGCCTTGTTATTTGTTCTTATTAAAGATAAGTGTCAGGGTTTCTGCTATCATAAAAGTACGATACAGAAATGTTATTTCTTCCTCATGCGCCCCCGACTTAAAAACCCTTGGAATGAATAACCCACCTGTTAGTTTGGATTGACTCTGGGGTAATTCTATGGCACATACAAGTTGATGATCAATAAAAGAGAGGTGAGGCTCCATATCGAAGGTCTGTTTGATTTTTAGCAAGCCCTCGATGAGCAAAGGACTCACTACGGATGTTTGGTTGATCGGCTCGCTAGAGTTAACAGTGTAGAATTGGGCAAACACTGGATGGTTTACATCTAGGTTTTTTAGAGTAGTCATCCCTTGAGCCGATTCTACAAATAAAGGCTTGGCAGAAGTATTGTCTTTAGTTGGAATGAGGAAGGTTTGTCCAATAAACTTTTGAACGAATGTGAAAGTAAGCAAAAGCCCGTGAAAAATAGTATCATAGCTACCTGGAGAGTTGCTGGCAGATCTATTTTGATTGGTTCGGATTTTTTCCTGAAGTTGCAAGTCCATACATTTAAAAGAAACTCCCCCGATAGACCCATTTATATAGTCATTAACCAAAAATTTATCATAGTCGATATGCACCAAATGACTCTTTCGGAAAGTGTTTTCTGGAAAGGGACTTTTAGTAACCAATGTCCAGCTTGGGTCAATAAAACTCAATACCCTACGGATGACTTTTTCTTGGAATGCCTTGGTGTAAGTATGGTACTGAAAAGTGCTAAAGACAATCATAGGGGCTAGGACTGCAGCAGCCACTCCCACCAAAACAAAAGAAGGGACCTGAAACCGCACTATGTTGAATACCAAAAAGATAAAAAAAGCAATCACCAGCGCAATTGATCCAATGATAAGCCATTTGACTAGTTGACGCTTGTTTTCAAGTGCTACGAGGGTTTGTTTGAGCTCAGTGTCATACAAATGGTGCAGTTTTTCTTCCTGAAGTATCATAAGGTACTTGTCAATGAATGCTTAGCCAACAAATATTCGTAGTTAATCCAAATCTTCCTGCATTTTTTTACTCAAAAAACCTTCCTTGAGCGAGTAAGTAGACATACGAATGTGCTCTAAATCATAGCGATCCAAAATAAAACGTACCAAACAGACTGCTACCACAATCATATCGGCACGCATTTCTATCATTCCAGGTACTTTTAGGCGTTGGTCACGATTTTTCCACACCAAGGCTTGATATACTTCGTGAAAATCGTCCAAATCCATTTCGGCTTCCGTAGCCGAAAGGCGCAAAGATTGACCATCGGGATAGCGAGTATCGTTTATTTCGGCCAAGGTGTCAAAGGTACCCGAGCAGCCAATGAGTACTTTGGGCGAATAATTGAACATGACCTCACTCATTCCCCAGAGCTTTTCTTCCAGAAAGATATTCATTCGTTGAATGTCCAACTCAGTAATAGGATCGGTACGCATAAACTGATCCATCAGGCGCTGCCCTCCGATTTCAAAGCTTTTCTTCCAAAATATCTTTCGCTGGTTGGCAATGATAAATTCCACACTGCCTCCGCCAATGTCCATAATAAGCGAAGTAGTATTGCCAATATCCAGGGCTGTTTTGGCCCCTTGGTAGATATATTCAGCCTCCTGGTCGCCATCAATAATTTGGATACTAAACCCAGTTCTTTTATTGATTTCTTCTGCTAAAGTTTTGCCGTTTTTGGCGCTACGAAAGGCACTGGTAGCTACCACCCAGGTTTTGTTGTCGGGTACTTTGTATTGTTGTAAGGTCTGGTGAATGTTCGTAATGGCTTCTAAAGCCCTTTCTTGGGCCTCTTCGGTAATCATACCTTCCGAGATACCTCCCTGGCCAATCCTTACTGGTATTTTTTCGGAGTGTAATTTTTGGAATCCCAGTTCTGATACCTCAGCAATGAGTACATGGAACGTATTGGTTCCCAAATCTATGACGGCTACGCGTTGTTGTAGCATAAATTGTAATGGTTTCAAAAGTTTGAAGTAGGTTTTGTGAGTCTGTACTTTATTTCAAAAAACGACTCGTGCTTTACATAGTTGATAGGAGTATTTGCCTGGCGAATATTATCTACTACAAAACCCTATCAACCGTCAATAATTATTTCGCTGGCGGCAAAAATAACAGAATTTCACTAAAAAAAATTTCCTCAGGAAGGATGTAGGCCTAAAACGCTTTTCTCGAGGCAGAAGTTTTGTTGGTAAATGAGGTGTTTTTTGTACTTTTAGCTACATTATGAGTACAAAAAAATGATGACACCTACTCACGAAAAATCACTATTAAGGCGTAAATTTATTTTGAAAATAGCCCTTTGTTACCTGTTTGTTAAAATACTTAAGCGCATCTGCAAAAATGAGAGATTCTATTATATTCGCATAAATGTTATTTTGAAAATTTGCTATTCTAAACACAATACCCGTTCTTGTAAGTTGCTGTAATTGAGCTAAAAACAGAAAATATAACAAACCATCTTGTTTAAATATACACTTTGTATTTTTGAAGTAACCAAGAAAAACTCACTAGACGCTGAATGAATTTTGTATATCCCCAATTCTTGTGGGCTTTAGCTGCCTTAGCAATTCCTATTGCTATCCATTTATTTAATTTCAGAAGAGTAAAACGGGTTTATTTTACCAACGTAGTACTGCTCAAAGATGTAAAAACCGAAACCAATTCGTTTCGGCGGATCAAACAGTTTTTGATACTGTTGGCGCGCCTCGGATTTGTAGCCGCCCTGGTACTGGCCTTTGCTCAACCCTTTATACCTAGTAAAAACCAAAAATCCATTCAAAATCTTAGTGGACTGGTCGGCATTTATCTGGATAACTCCTATAGTATGCAGAGCGAATTGGGTAATGATAAATACTTTGATCTGGCCTCGGTATACATCAGCGATTTGGTAAAAGTTTTCCCCAAAGAAGCACGTTTTCAACTCATTACCAATGATTTCGAAAACAAAGAGCAATTCCCTATTGCAGCCAATGAGGTAACCGATCGCTTGACCGAAACCAAATACTCCAACGCTTATCGCACCCTTACCTCACTGTATCGTCGCCAAAGCAGCTTGCTCGATCGCTACGCTAACAACAAAAAAAATCAAGTCTTTTGGTTTTCTGATTTCCAGAAAAGTACCGCAGGAGATTTAGACAAAGTAAAGCTGGATACCAATAGCCAATATTACATTGTACCTATCAAATCTGAGAAAACATCTAACATTATGATTGACTCAGTATGGTTAGAAAACCCTTTTATTAAAGAATTGGAGAGCAACCGGGTGAATGTACGCTTAAAAAGCTTTAGCGCAGATAATTATCCCGATTTGGTACTCAAGTTATTTTTAGACGGCAAGCAAGTGTCTACCACCAGTGCCGAACTACCCGCCAACGCCACGGCTACTACCAGTTTTAATTTTACAGTAAGTGGCCAAGGTTGGAAAGCTGGAAAAATTACTTTTGAAGATAATCCGGTAACCTTTGACAATGAGTATTTCTTTGCACTCAATGCCTCTACCACGATCAATATTTTGCATTTGCACGAGAAAAACCCCACCAATTACATTCAAAATCTTTATAGCAACGAAAAAGTTTTTAAGCTTAACAGCTTCAATGTCAATACCTTGGACTACAACCGGATCAAAACTGCGGATTTGATTGTGTTGAACGAGCTGGAAAATATAGAAGGTGCTTTGGTAACCGCATTGCGCGAGTTTGTGCAAAAAGGAGGGAGCCTACTCATGTTTCCATCCGAAAAGCCTGGAAATTCTTATGGAGGGTTTTTGAGTGGTTTGCGGGTGAGCGGCTTCAAGACTTCCAGGGTGCGAAAAGATTCCCTGAGACGATCCAGCAACAATACCCTATCGGTGCCCAATGTGAGCAATCCTTTTTTCCGAGGAATGTTTAATAATGTGCCCCGCAATATGAACATGCCATTTGCGAGTGCGGTAGCCAGCTGGAACAACTTGGGCAACAATATTTTTACATACAAAAACCGCAGCCCGTTTTTGTCGCAGTTTAATGTAGGGCAAGGCAAAGTATATTTGTGTGCGGCTCCGCTCGATGTCGAATTCAGTAGTTTTGCCAAACACGCCATCTTTGTACCAGTGATGTACAAAATTGCTTCGGCTAGTAAAACCACCGGAGATCGTTTGGGCTACACCTTTCAGGAAAAAACATTGCGATTAAAGATTGAAAACCCTGCCAAAAACCAAGTATATAAATTGGTTAAAGACAACTTGGAAATTGTACCTGCTCAGCGTATTGTAGGTGATGAGCTACTCATAGAAATGCCCGCTCAAGCCTTAGAAGCAGGGTATTACAAGTTGATGCTGGACAAAAAGCAAGTACGTTTGATTGCTTTCAATTATGGAAAGGCAGAGTCTAATATGAGTTTTTACTCGATGGATGAATTGAAAAATGCTTTTTCCAAAAAGAAAAATGTGCAGATTTATGACTTCTCTAAACAAGGCAAAGACTTTATCGACGAATTCAAAGCCAAAAACATTCAGGTAAACCTTTGGAAGTATTTCATCATTGCTGCCTTAGGCTTTTTGTTAATCGAGGTCTTGTTGATTCGCTTTTTATAGCCTGGTTTTTACACTTCTTTAAAACTTGAGTGGTTATATTGATCCGACATCTGCAGGTATAATTATTCATTCGCTTTGCTTTTGGCCTGAAACTCGCGAGGAGATGCCTGATTTTTTCGTTTGAATAATCGGTTAAAATAAGACAAACTATTGAAACCACATTCCAGGTATACTTCCTTGATTTGTTTATCAGGGTCTCGTAGCAAACGAGTGGCCAGGCTGATGCGCTCTTCGTTGATAAAATCAATGGGTGATACCCCAAATTCATTTTTAAATACCCGATAAAAGTTAGATTCGCTCATATGAGCCTTATCGCTCAAGTGTTGAATAGTCAATGGTTGACTTAAGTTTTCGTGAATGTATTTCACAATATCAGTCAGTCGTCCGTCTCCAGTGAAGTGCTTTTGCTGAATGCTATGACTTTCCCGGTTTTCCTTTTGTAAAATCCTGATAATAAGCTCCTTCAGCATAAAGTCTGCAAACAAGTCTTTGGAAGGATGGTTTTCGGTAAAAAGAAACAACAATCGCTGAATAATGCCATGAATGGCGATATCGTTGGTAAACTGAAAGTTGAAATCCATAAAGTCCCACTCCTGCCCATCTATTCGAGGTAAATTTTCATTCAATAAATTGACTATTTTTTTAATCTTATCTAGCGAGATAGCCATGGCCAAACAGCGGGTAGGTCGCTGCATAGTAGCTTCAGGAAAGTCGATGAGCATAGAGGCATTGGCCGGCAAAATGATGGATTCACCTGGAAGAAAGTCAAAAGGTTGGGTTTGCTCGAGATGCATGATCTTTTTGCCAGTAAGCATGCTGGCCAGTATGGGTTGCCGAAAGCTTAAAGCAATTTGTTGGGCTTTCTGATGGGTTTCAAACACGTGCATTTCGGCATTATTGAGGTGATAACTCGTTTGGTTTTCGACAAGGTTTTCAAGTTTTCTTTCTCTGAAGTGTTTTTCGGGAAGTAACATACGCAATGATTTTTTGGTACCTCAAATTAGCCAAAAACAAAGGTATAGTCATATGCTTGCTTGTTATTTTACAAATAATGCAAGAATTGTTCATACGGTTAAGAGAATAGTACAACTTTATTGATTTTTAGTTGAATAATTTTGAGATGTGAAATTTAACAAAGCATTTATTTGGTGCTTTGCTTCATGGTAGAAATATTATTTCAACTTCAAAAATATTTATTATGGCTGATATCTTGACTGAATCGGGAAATACGATTGTAAAACCTCACTTCAAAAACCAATACGAAAATTTTATAGGCGGAAAATGGACAGCGCCCGTAAAAGGTGAGTATTTCGAAAATATTTCGCCAGTAGATGGCAATTCTTTTACAAAAATAGCGCGCTCTTCAGCTGAAGATGTAGAACTGGCCATTGATGCAGCCTGGGCCGCTGCCCCAGAGTGGAACAATTCCTCGGCGACTTATCGAAGCAATCTTTTGCTGAAAATTGCCAATGTAATGGAACAAAACCTTGAGGTATTGGCCAAAGCCGAAACTTGGGACAATGGTAAAGCAGTACGAGAAACGATGGCAGCCGATTTACCGTTGGCTGTTGATCACTTCCGTTATTTTGCGGGTGTCATCAGAGCCGAAGAAGGCTCAGTAAGTGAGCTGGACTCTTCCACGGTTTCTATGAATGTGTTAGAACCATTGGGAGTCGTAGCACAAATTATTCCCTGGAACTTCCCACTATTGATGGCTGCCTGGAAAGTAGCGCCTGCTTTGGCTGCGGGCAATTGTGTGGTGCTAAAACCTGCGGAGCAAACCCCTGTTGGTATTTTGGTGCTTATGGAAATGATTGAAGACATACTACCAGCCGGAGTATTAAATATTGTCAATGGTTTTGGTGTAGAAGCAGGCAAGCCATTGGCCAGCAGTAGCCGGATTAATAAGGTTGCTTTTACGGGAGAAACCACCACTGGGCAGTTGATTATGCAGTATGCTTCTAAAAATATTACCCCAGTAACATTGGAGTTGGGCGGTAAATCTCCCAACATATTTTTTGAAAGTGTAATGGAAGCCGATGACGCTTTCTTTGACAAATGCCTGGAAGGAGCGGTGATGTTTGCCCTCAACCAAGGCGAAGTTTGTACTTGCCCTTCGCGGATGTTGGTGCAAGAAAGCATCTACGATAAATTTATAGAAAGAGTCGTAGAGCGCACCAAGGCCATTAAGCTAGGGCATCCGCTAGACCCCGCTACTATGATGGGGGCGCAAGCTTCCAACGATCAATACGAAAAGATATTAAATTACATCAAAATTGGGGTAGAAGAAGGCTGTGAAGTATTGGCTGGCGGCGAAGCCGCTTATAATGATGGGCTTTCGGGGGGATTTTACATCCAACCCACCATTTTGAAGGGCAACAACAAAATGCGGGTCTTTCAGGAAGAAATTTTTGGACCCGTGGTATGTGTTACTACTTTCAAAGACGAAAAAGAAGCTATAGAAATTGCCAACGATACTTTGTATGGATTAGGAGCGGGCGTTTGGACACGCGACACCCATCAGGCTTATCAGGTGTCACGTGCGGTACAAGCTGGACGCGTTTGGGTAAATTGCTATCACGCTTACCCAGCCCATGCGCCTTTTGGGGGGTATAAAAAATCGGGTATTGGTCGCGAAACCCATAAAATGATGTTGAATCATTATCGTCAGACCAAAAATATGTTAATTTCTTATGATAAAAATGCCTTAGGATTTTTCTAGCAAATGGTTTTCAGAGGTTTTGGTGGCGTGTTTTACCAAAACCTCTTTTTTGATAAAAGCATATCAAGATGGTTGAAAGAGTAATAGTTACCCCAGAAGCTGCGGAGGTAATCGGTCAACTTAAGATTCAACATGGAGAGTTGATGTTTCATCAGAGTGGCGGGTGTTGTGATGGGTCTTCCCCCATGTGTTTTCCCATAGACGAATTAATGTTGGATGACAACGACGTGTTTTTGGGAGAAATCGAGCAATGTGCCTTCTATATGTCCAAAGATCAGTTTGATTATTGGCAACATACTCAACTAATTATCAATGTTACCAAAGGGAGAGGGGCTAGCTTTTCTCTGGAAATACCCCTTGGATTACGATTTATTACCGAATCGCGGGTATATAGCGAAAATGAGTCATTAGACTTAAGGCCAATTAGCTTAGGAAAGCAATAAGTGCAAGTGTGTTATAAGGAGCCATTGATTCAAAAGATGGCTCTTTTTATTTCGTTAAGCTAAAGTGAAATGTTTGGGAGTATTTGGAGGATTACCTTAAAAATAGGTCCTTGAGGTTGAGTGACAAAGCAAAAAACAATCTGACTTTTCATGAAAACGAAACCATTATTATTTATAAGTGTATTTTGTTGTTTTTACCATTTTGGGTGGAGCCAAGAGACTACACAAGCACTAGCCATTAAACAAGAAATCATCAAAGCTTTTGGAGGAAAAAAGGCATTGCGTTCCGTCAAAACGTTTGCTTATACTTTGCAAAAAGGAGTACCTGAAAAGCCCAAAACTACTGAAAAATGGGTGTTAGATTTTGCGCAAAACCGTATTGAAAAGAGAATGACCAAGGATGGGCAAACCATTATCCAACGCTATGAAAATGGGCAAGGTTGGGAAGTGAAATCCAGCAAGCAATCTAAATTAGACACCAAAGCTACCAAAAGACTCACCAATAATTTCTTTTACAACTTTATTGGAATGTTACAGGATGATAGCATTCGCTGGGAGTTTATTAAAAATACTATTTATCGCAAACAAAAGGTACGTATTGTGAGGGTGTCTAATACTGTTCATCGTCTGGATTTATTTGTGAATAAGCAAGGCGAAATTGTCACCTCATCTACACCCGACTCAACTGGCAAGTACAGTTATTTTGCCGATGAGTTTGAGTACAAACCAGTAGGTCAAAGAATACGTTTTCCGCTGGTTTTCAGAGTGTTTGAAGCCAATAAATGCACCTATGAAGGTGTATTTAGTAATGTTCTGATCAATCAATAAATCATACGTTTTCCTCATTGCTCTCTTCTCAAAGCCATTATGTTTTTGTTCAATCTTTTCTATATTTGCAGCGTTAACAGAAAAGTTAAACATAAAGTAAAACAGTATTGTTAATAAAGCTATGAGCAATAAAAAGGAAAGAGATATAACGACCGAACAAAAGATATTGGAAGTAGCCACTGAAGTTTTTCAACAAAAAGGCTATGCTGGAGCTCGCATGCAAGACATTGCCGACAAAGCCCAAATAAATCGGGCGATGCTGCACTATTATTATCGCAATAAAGAAAAATTGTTTGAAGGGATCTTTCAAAATGCTTTTCAAAAGCTCATCCCCAGCATGAATGAAGTTTTCGATGCTGACCTGCCGCTATTTGACAAAATCAGACAAGTGGTCAATAACTACATTACGCTGGTTTTTCAAAATCGAAACCTCCCACTTTTTGTGCTCCATGAACTACAGCAAAACCCCGAAAAGTTTGTAAGTAATTTTTTCGTGCATCATACCCGCCCCAACCCAGCCAAACTTATTCAGCAAATTCAAGAAGAGATAAAAGCAGGTAATATCCGTCCCATTATGCCCCAGCATTTGGTCATGAATATGATGTCATTGTGCATATTTCCATTTGTTAGCCAGCCGGTTTTTCAACAGGTATTTCAAATAGGTGATGCGCAGTATGAACAATTTTTGGAATCACGCAAAACTGAGGTAGCCGAATTTATTATTGAGAGTATAAAGGTGAAATAGGAATAGCCAAATGACTATTCCCAAATGCTTCAATTTATCGTTTGATAAATCTACGGCTGATCGTTTCCTGACCGTTTTTTACGTTTAAAATATATTGCCCCTGTGGCAAATGCTTTACCAAAATTGAAAAGCTATTTCCTTGATAACGAGGGATTAATGTTTGCATAGACTTCCCCAGCGCATTAAAAATAGCCACTTGACTTGTACTCTTGTTGAATGTAGGAGGAAGTACGACTTTTAGAAGAGCCGAGGTGGGATTAGGAAATAATTTTACCTCGGCTTGTTCCAGGCTTTCTGGTAGGTTGGTCGTGGTTTTAATGGTAAGTTTCCTGATCAAGTGATTGCTTTTATCCGAAATATAAATATTACCTTGAGCATCTAAAGCTATCCCACTAGCTTGTCTAAAGCCCGCTTGTAATGGGTCTCCGTTTCCGGTAGAATAACTGTACTGATGCCCTCCTGCGAGTTCTTGACGTTGTTTTAAAGTGATGTGATAAAGACCTACAAAATCAAAAACAGTATAATAAAGGTGACCGACCAAATCTACGGCTAAGCCTCTGATGTTTTCACTGCCAACGCCAGTAATAGTGGATATTTGGTTTGTTTGTCCATCAATTTTCCTGATGAGTCCGTTCTCCCCAAAATAAATATTAAAATTGTGGTCAACAGCAAGGCCACTAATATCACCTAACGACTCAAGGTAAGAGGTTGATGGGTCTGATGTATTATTCTTTTTACCATTTCCGGCTAGGGTGAGGATTACTCCAGTTTGTAAATCTATTTTGCAAATTCGGTAATTGTCATGGTCAATTACGTACAAATTCTGGGATTTATCAATTGCTAAAAAAGTAGGCGTGCGAAATTTAGCATTGATGGCAGGTTCAGCATTTGCGGTGAATCCAAACTCCCCATTACCCGCGAAAGTAGAGATTATACCCGTTTGAAGCGCTACTTTTCGGATACGATTATTCTCTGAATCTGCAATGTATAAATTACCCAATTCATCTACCACCACACTAGTAGGGGTATGAAGCTGGGCTTGGGTTGCTAATCCTCCATCACCGCTAAACCCACTTTCTCCGATTCCTGCTACAGTAGTGATTATCCCAGTATTTTGGTCAATTTTTCTAACGCAGTGGTTTTGAGTATCTGCAAAGTATATATTGCCTTGGGCATCTAGAGCTATGCCATCAGGATATTTTAATTTTGCTTGTTTGGCTAAGCCATTGTCACCTGAATATCCAAAATTAGGAAAGGAATTCCATCCAGTGCCACCAATATGGGTAATCTCTTTTGTGCTCGTGTTGAGTTTTTTTATTTTAGATTCACGATCTATAAAATATATATTATCTGATGAATCCAGAAATAGGCTATAAGGCCCTTTTAAACCATTTTTGGCAACTCCTGATACGTTAGAAATAATACCAGTTACGGCATCAATTTTTCTAATGAGGCCATTATTGGTGTCTGTAAAGTAAAGGTTCCCTTGTGCATCAGTAGTAAGACTAAAAGGAGTATTGAGAATAGCATTGGTTGCGAGGCTATCATCTCCAGAATATCCCCATTCTCCACTGCCTGCAATTATATTGATAATACCAGTAGTAGCGTCTATTTTTCGGATGCGGTGTTTGGTACTCACAAATACATTACCTGCATCATCTACCGTCAGACCCAGGATACTTTTGAGGCTTGCTTGAGTAGCAAGGCCACCATCTCCTAAGGAACCGTATTGACCATTTCCTGCAACTCTTGTGGTGGTTTTAGTATGAGGGTCAATTTTGAGGATTTTTTTATTTGCCCCAACGAACAAATCTCCATTACTATCCACTGCAATATCATCAATGAAGTGATAATTCGTGTAGGAGGCTGCAGGTCCAAGATCTATCACTTGTTCCATCAGGCTATTGGTAAGATCCAGTTTATAGATGATTCGATTGCTGCCAAAGTAGATGGTATTTTTGTAAATAGCGAAATGATAAAAACCAGAAAAAGGTGACTGGGTAGCTGGAACATCAAATATTAGACCGCCCGATCTTCCATCGCCAGCAATGGTTGTGAGGGTATTTGTCTGTGTATCTATTTTTTTGATGCTATTAGAGGCGCGATCCATAATGTAAATGTTACCGGCTTCATCCAAGGCTATAGCTTTGGGATCAAGATTGACTTCTTTAGCATCGATTCCTTCTTGGTTGAATCCCGCTATGGTGGAAACTTCATATTCAAACTGCGCCTGTACTTGGATAGCAATAATGATGAGAATGATCAACTGAATGTGCTTGATGTATTGCATGTTTACTTTTTATTTGAAGTATAGTTCTAGAGACTATAAGTAGTCCTTTTTTAAGAGTATTTGTATGAGCAAAAGTACGTATTTATTGAGGAAAGCTTTTTTTCAGGATTTTACAGAATTAGTATTAAATCACTTAATCTTAAGTGCCTCCTGACTCGCTGCCTCTCATTTTTGAAAGTTTTGCATTACTCAATTTTTAATTAGTTTTTTTTGCTTTTTAAAATGGAGTGAGTTGCATTTTTTGCAAAAAAATACGGACACTTATACTATAAATCACTACTAATAAAATACCCAACTTGCTACATGACCTGGACAAGTTTTGGAGTTTTTTCTATCAATGGCTATTTTTTTTATACAAAATAGATCTACTTTAATTTGTTATAAATCAGTTGATTATAAGTCGTAATCAGCTTTTTTTACTTCAGATGAAACCAAAAAAGAGTAGTAGCGTATTTGTTATTAACAATATTGTTAAATAAATTTGTTAAACAATAGAGAGTAACAAAATGGTTGAATCAAGAAGTTAAAACAGAGAAAATACAATGAAGCGGATTTATTCATTATACATCATTTGGATTTTGACAATGGCTACTATTCAAGCTCAAACCACTCTCAAAAGTCAGCCAACTCCCCCAAAAGCAAAGGCCCTTCAAAAAAAGACAAGGGTAGTTGACTCGCTTACGCTCCAGTACTGTTATGACCAAACAGTGAAAAATTACCCCTTGCAAACCCAAAAGAAGTTACTCTATCGTCAGAATTCACTAAAGCAAGCCAGTTTGCGCACCGCCCAAAAACCTCAATTATTTTTAAATGCATCGGCAGTATATCTATCTGATGTAACCAGTTTACCCATAGACTTACCAGGAGGGGTGAGTATGCCAGAGTTGTCGAAAGACCGTTATCAGGCTACCTTGGATATAAACCAAACCTTATACAATGGGAGATTGACTAAAAAGCAAATGCAGGCCGAGTCGCAACAACTCAAGGCCGATCAACAACAGATAGAAGTACAGTTATACCAACTAAAAGGGCAGGTCAATGCCTATTATTTCAACACTTTGCTGCTGCAAGCCAATGAGCAAACTTTGGCAGTGCTGGAAAAGAATCTGCAAAACAACTTACAATTGATCAAGGCCCGCATTAAAAATGGGGTGTTGCTACCCAGCGACTCTTCTCTGATCAAGGCCGAAATAATAAAAGTACACCAACAAATAGAAGAGGTAGAATATAATCGCCGAGCCTCATTGGCTACTTTGGGCAAATTGATGCGGGTGGATCTTCCCCTCAATACTTATCTCAAAGTACCCCGTAGTAATGATTTACCCAACCCCGTAAAACGCCCTGAGTATCAATTATTTGAACTGCAAAAACAATCGTTGCACTCTATGGAAAAAGTAGTAGGGGCTACCAACAAGCCACGAGTGTCAGCTTTTGCTCAGTTGGGATATGGACGCCCTGGTTTAAACCAGTTGAGCAATGATTTTGAAGGGTTTTATCAATTTGGAGTCAGGCTCAATTGGAGAATTTGGGATTGGGGCAATCGTAGCCGTGACTTGCAACAATTACGCATCAAACAAGCCATGATACAAAACCAGCAAGAAGTGTTTCAAGCCAACTTGGAGGTGCAAACCCAAAAGTATGCCCACCAAATTGAGCAATTAGAGCGTCTCATTCAGCGTGATGAAGAAATTATTGACTTACGCCAGCAGATTGTAAAATCCTCCAAAGCACAAATGAAGAACGGAGTAATTACGACGACTCAATACCTGGAGCAGTTGAACGAAGCCAGCCGAGCCCAGATTATGAAGCAGACCCATCAAGTGCAATTGCTACGGGTAAAGGTTGAGTACCAGACTTTACAAGGAAAGCAAGGTTTTAAGAAATAGCTCCTGAGAATACTCTAGACGAAGTTAAACAAAGAAGTCGCTACGGCTTCGCAACTAACAAACATAAAAGACATGCATAGATTCAAAAATATTTTCTCGCCGTTGACTGTGTCCTCACCGCCAACTTTAGCTAAAATGTCTAGTAGTATGCCAGCAAATATAAAAGGCAGGCATAGATTCAAAAATATCTTATTTCTCCTGATGGGCGTGGTAATCTGGAGCGCTTGCGAAAAAAAAGCACCTACCTCTGATGCCTATGGCAATTTTGAGGCGCGTGAGGTCATTGTATCATCAGAAGCCAATGGCAAGTTGCTAGTGTTTGAAGTAGAAGAAGGCAAAGTGTTGAAAACCAATGAATTGATAGGTATTGTAGACACCATTCAACTGCATTTAAAGAAAAAACAAATTGAAGCCAGCATTGGTACCATTGGCAGCAAAACCCAGGATGTGCAATCTCAGGTAGCAGTACTGCAAGAGCAGCGTCGCAATTTGGTAAGAGAACAAAAGCGGGTGAAGTCGCTCCTGGAAGAAAATGCGGCCACCACCAAACAAATGGATGACATAGAGGGAAACATAGACCAAATAGACAAACAAATTGTGGCTACTCAAACCAAGATCAACACTCAAAACCAAGGCATACTGAGCGAAAAAGCTCCGCTCAAAGTAAGCATTGAGCAAATCAATGATCAGTTGGTTAAATCATACATCCGTAACCCACTTAATGGCACCGTATTGACCAAAATGGCTGAAGCCTCTGAGATTGTAAGCAATGGCAAGCCCTTGTACAAAATTGCTGATTTGACCCATATGATCTTGCGAGTATATGTGAGCGGCAATCAATTGGCCAAACTCAAACTTGGCCAGGCTGCCAAAGTATTGGTAGATGCGGGCAATGGTAAAACCCGCCAGCTGAAAGGCAAAATAAGCTGGATTTCGGTCCAAGCCGAGTTTACCCCCAAGACCATTCAAACCCGAGAAGAACGGGTAAATATGGTGTATGCCGTAAAAATTCAGGTAAAAAATGATGGAACCCTCAAGATCGGAATGCCAGCCGAAGTGAATTTTTAAGTTTTTTAGTGATTCAGTCCACTGTCGACTGTCTACCGAAGGTCATAAACGATGAAGTATAAAAAACGGTGGACTGTGGACTATGGACAGTAGACTTAACAAAAAATGAAAAGCGTTATCATAGAAAATATTACCAAAAAATACGAAGAGGTAACTGCCCTGGATGTGGTGAATTGCACGGTAGAAAAAGGGGAGTTGTTTGGCTTTGTAGGACCCGACGGAGCGGGCAAAACTACCTTATTTAGAATTTTGACTACCCTCTTAGTTCCCGAGGGAGGCAAGGCCACCGTAGAGGGTTGGGATGTGGTAAAGGACTACAAAAAAATCAGGGCTTCGGTAGGATATATGCCCGGTAAGTTCTCGCTTTATCAGGACTTAAGTATCGAGGAAAACTTGCATTTTTTTGCCACCATTTTTGGTACCACGGTCAAAGACAACATTGACTTGGTTTGGGACATCTATGAACAAATAGAGCCTTTCAAAAAACGCAAAGCAGGTAAGCTCTCGGGAGGAATGAAACAAAAACTGGCGTTATGCTGTGCCCTCATCCATAAGCCTTTAGTGTTGTTTTTGGATGAGCCTACTACTGGAGTAGACCCTGTATCTCGCAAGGAGTTTTGGGAAATGCTGAAAAAGCTTAAGGCCAGCGGGATTACCATTTTGGTATCTACCCCTTATATGGATGAAGCCAACCTGTGCGATCGGGTAGCCTTGGTAAAAGATGGCCACTTTATGCAAATAGATGCGCCGGCCAAGATTGTGAGTGAATTTGGGCGCCCGATATATGCGATCCAATCCGATAATATGTACGCCCTTATCAAAGATTTAAGAGCACTTGAGCAAGCCCATTCGGTGTATCCGTTTGGCGAATATCTGCACTATACGGATGAAAGAGAAAGTGTAGATGAGCAAACATTGAGAGCTTATTTACAATCGAAAAACCATCAAAACATTGACATTCAGTTAATTGACCCCAATATAGAGGATTGTTTTATGGAATTGATGCAGCAAGCGGGTTAGCGGTTAGTTTTTGGCTGTTAGCTATTGGTCGTTGGTTTGTACCTTAAAATTAATGTAGCAAGTGGATTAGCCGTGTTGGTTGTTAGCCTGCATCTATAAACCCAACAGCTAAAGGCTAAAAGCTAAAGACCAACAGCTAACCACCAAAAGCCAACTACCAAAAAAATCAAAAAACAAGACGATGAATAACACACAACCCATTATAAAAGCCAAAGGACTCACTAAAAAGTTTGGGAGTTTTGTGGCCAACGATGACTTAAGTTTTGAGGTAGGCGTAGGGGAGATTTTTGGTTTTTTGGGAGCCAATGGTGCAGGCAAAACCACTGCCATGCGCATTTTGTGTGGTTTGTCTAAACCTACCTCAGGTGAGGTAGAAGTAGCTGGCTTTGATATTTACCAGGAAACCGAAAAAATCAAACGCAATATTGGCTACATGAGCCAGAAGTTTTCGCTCTACGAAGATTTAACGGTAAAAGAGAATATCCAATTCTATGGAGGAATTTACGGGTTAGATGGTAAAACAATCAAAACCAAAACGCAGGCATTGTTGGAAAAGCTGGGGCTAGAATCGGTGAAAAAAACGTTGATCAGAGAATTGCCTTTAGGTTGGAAGCAAAAGTTGGCGTTTTCGGTAGCCATTCTGCATGATCCCAAAATTGTGTTTTTAGACGAACCTACTGGAGGGGTTGACCCCATTACTCGTCGTCAATTTTGGGAAATGATCTACGAAGCGGCCGATAATGGGGTGACGGTGTTTGTAACCACCCACTACATGGACGAAGCCGAATATTGTGATCGGGTATCTATTATGGTTGCGGGCAAAATAGAGGCTTTGGATACCCCAGGAGGACTTAAGTCTAGTTTTGAAGCCGAATCTATGGATGAAGTTTTTTTGAAGTTGGCCAGAGGTTAGCTTTAGTCCATAGTCAACTGTCCAATGCTGTTTCCTTAACACTTTTCGAGTCCATATTGCGAGTCGAGGGAGTCTCCTCCTGAGAGCAGGAGGACTAAGGTGGTATGCTACGAGATTAACAAAACACCCTTAAGGAAACATCATTGGTCGACAGTTTTTAAGAGATTTGAAAATAAACGAAAAACCGTGGTCGGTGGACTGTCGACTGTGGTCTAAACCAAGAGTTTATGAAAAAATTTATCGGATTTGTAGTCAAAGAAACCTACCATATATTTCGTGATAAGCGTTCTTTAGTCATTTTGTTTGGAATGCCCATCGCTCAGATTCTATTGTTTGGCTTTGCTATTCGGAGCGAAATCAACGACGCCAAGATCGTGATCCTAGATCATTCTAAAGATGCCATTACCAAAGAAATTAAACAAAAGATCTTATCATCGGGGTATTTTCTCTTACAAGAAGAAGTAAAAACCAATGAAGACATCAACCGGGTTTTTAGGCAAGGAAAAGTAAAACAAGCGCTCATTTTTGAGTCCAATTTTGCCCAAAAACTATATCGCAACAACCGAAGTACGATTCAAGTAGTAGCTGATGCCTCTGATCCCAATACAGCCAGTATACTCACCAGTTATGCCCAAGCTATTGTGTCCAGCTACCAAATGCAAAATCCTGATTTGTTTGCGGCAGATCGCTCCGCTCGGGTGAATTTGACTACTGACATACGCATGTACTACAATCCCGAACTCAAAAGTGTGTTTATGTTTGTACCCGGTATTATGGCGGTGATTCTCATGTTGATTTCGGCTATGATGACTTCTATTTCCATAGCGCGAGAAAAAGAACTGGGTACGATGGAAATCTTACTGGTATCGCCTTTGCGCCCCAGCCTCATTATCATTGGTAAGGTATTGCCTTATTTGGTGCTTTCTTTTATCAATGCGATCGTCATTTTAGCGTTGGGTTATTTTGTTTTTGGAATGCCTATCAATGGAAGCCTGCCCCTATTGCTGGCCGAAAGCTTGCTGTTTATTTTGATGGCACTCTCGCTAGGTATCTTAATTTCCACCGTGGCTGCATCACAGCAAGTAGCCATGATGCTTTCGCTTTTTGCCCTCATGATGCCTTCCATCTTACTTTCTGGGTTTGTTTTCTCCATAGACAGCATGCCCACCTTTTTGCAAGTTTTTAGCAATGTAATTCCTGCCCGATGGTTTTTAGAGATCATCAAAAGCATTATGCTCAAAGGAGTAGGCATTGAATTTATATGGAAAGAAACCCTCATTCTGGCAGGTTTAACCTTGTTTTTTATCGCTTTAAGTGTCCGAAAGTTTAAAGTAAGGCTTGCCTAAATGTTGAATGGCTATATAGTTGAATAGGCTTAATGAAGCAGCAATTTGACCATATAGCAATAAAACAATAAAGTTATATGCGCACCATCAGATTTATACTTAGAAAAGAAATGTTGCAAATCTTCCGCAACAAAGCCATGTTGCCCATCATATTTGTGATGCCTATCATGCAGTTGTTATTGCTTTCGCAAGCGATGACCTATGAACTTAATGAGATCAGGGTGCATTTGGTAGACCTGGATCATTCGCCTACCTCCCGTCATTTGTGGCAAAAATTGCAAGCATCGCCTTATTTTAGCCTTACTCATCAATCACAATCCATCAAGCAAGGCGAGTATGATTTGCTCACCAATGAAGCCGACTTGGTGCTGGTGATTCCTCAAGATATGGAAAAGGACTTGTTCAACCAGCGTTTTCAAAAAGTACAACTACTGATCAACGCCATCAATGCCAGTAAAGCAGGCTTGGTAAATGCCTATACCAATTTGGCATTACAGGATTTTAACCAAAACATTCAGTCTGAGTTTACCCAGGTAAAATATCAGCCAGGAAGTCAAACCCAACCAACTCCTGCTCGACAAATTCAACTAACCTCTACCAATTGGTTCAACCCCGAACTGGATTATCAAACCTATATGGTACCAGGACTATTGGTAGCACTGGTTACAATGATTGGGGCGTTTTTGTCGAGTATGAATATTGTCAAAGAAAAGGAAATAGGTACCATAGAGCAGCTCAATGTAACGCCCATTCGTAAGCACCAATTCATTGTTGGCAAACTGCTCCCTTTTGTATTCATTGGCATTTTTGAGTTGGTATTTGGCCTTATGCTTGGGTTTTATGTGTTCGACATTCCCATGGTGGGCAATCCTTGGTTGATCTTTGCCTTCTCGCTGGTTTATCTAATGGTGATTTTGGGGTTGGGGTTGCTAATTTCTACCATGGTAGATACCCAACAGCAAGCCATGTTCATTGCTTGGTTTATCCTCATCATTTTTATTTTGATGAGTGGCCTTTTTACAGCCATAGAAAGCATGCCTGCCTGGGCCCAGCAAATTACTCGATTCAATCCTATCCGGTATTTTAACGAAGTCATGCGGATGGTTATGCTCAAAGGATCTGGTTTTGGTGAAATCAAGCAGCATTTTGTAATACTGGCGATATACGCCTTGGCCGTCATGAGCTTGGCCTTGTTGAGGTATCGAAAAACTACTTAAACAATCCACATTATTTGAATCTATGAAAGCTATTGGAATATTATTTATGCTCTGTTTGGGAGTATACCAGGCTACTATTGCTCAAGATGTAATGGGAGTTTGGCAAATGCACAGCCCTGACAGTAAGCAACCATTATACGCGGTGAAATTGTACAAGAATAAAAGCGGGGTAGTATTTGGTCGGGTCATCAAAGCCCTTAACCCCGCTCATAAAGACGACGTTTGTGAGAAATGTCCCGAAAAATTTAACGGCTTTGGAGTCAAAAATCAAAAAATAGTAGGCATGCTCATCATGCGTGACCTCAAGAAACAAGGCGATCGTTATATGGGAGGGCGTTTATACAGCCCCAAACGGGGAATGAAAATTCGCTGCTATATTCAATTGATTACTCCGAATAAACTCAAAATCAGAGGTTTTATGGGAAGCCGTTATTTGGGAAAAACTATGTATTGGAAAAGGATAGAATAAACATCCATTTCTGGAAATGAAAGATTCCATAATTGCTATATAAATGAGGATGAAAAACCGGTAGGTATTTTGCTTGTCGGTTTTTTTGTGCCTTTGAGATTACTCAATTTATTCCTCCAAAAGATTTAGAAAGGGAGAGCTAAAGTTAATAACAAGAGTACTGTTTGTGCTGAGTAAAACTGAGGGGTGTAGTTTTTAGGAAGGGTATAAAAACAATACAAGGCTAAAGATAATTTCTTAAGCCTTGTACGAAAAGATAATAATAACTATGTGATAGAATTTAAAAATTAAAAAGTGTAATATAATTGGGTAAATCAGTAACCAAAAGTCTCGTTTTTTCAGCACAACACCAAAAAAAACAAGTATACAAAAGGTAAACATGGGCTGATATTGGCAAAAAAAAAGCAGATTTTGACAAAAAATGCACGTTTTTTCGGGGTATGCCTAAATTTTGATCAAAAGTTTGAATTAGGTGAAATATTAGTTTGTATGTAAGATTTTGGTTGAGTTGTGAGTAAAAAGTTAAGTATTAATCGAGTAATTCCTAATATTTTTGGTGGGAGAATTTCGCTTTAATCTTTTGTTTAATAAAAAACGAGGGAGCAATTGATCCTTTTTGACCTTGAATTAAATACTGTGACCAATTTGAGTAAGCATAAAATTATTAAAACTCGCCATTAAAAATCTTCTGTTGTTAAAACTAAAATCCACTCCCGAATATCCTATTCATGTAGACAAAGTTTTAAACCACGGAGTGTATCTACTCCATAACTTTAAATTCCATGAAAACAACTTTAGAGAAAAAAGTACAGCGTTTACAAATGCTAGTGGTAATATCTTTATTACTGTATGTTCCTATTATTTTAATGAGCTTTAGCGGACAAGATAAGGTGCAAAAATTTAAAGAAATAAATGTAGAAAGAATCAATGTTGTAGAAAAAGATGGCACGCTCAAAATGGCAATATTTAACTCAAACCGAATTACTCGAGGTACGGGCGATGCCAAAAGGCAAGGGGAGGGGACTATTTCTGGTATCTTGTTTTATAACGAAGAGGGTTATGAGTGTGGAGGGCTGGTGTTTGACGGCAAAAAGATAAAAGGTGGGCAAAAGACTGGAGTGTCGCTTACGATGGATGGATACCGACAAGACCAAACCATTGCTTTGCAGCATAACGAGCACAAAGACGATAAAGGGAGCTTTTATGAGGATGGACTGAGGATTATGTCAAGACCTGATCGAGCAGATGTGAGTGCGGAATACGATTTTTATAGAATAAAGTATCCCAAAATGTTTGGAATCAAAAAACCATCCTCTTATACCAAGGCCCAAATAGATTCTATGTTTTATGCATTGGCTCGCCAGAATAAAGTAGCTACCAGGAGGGTCTTTTTGGGGAGTGTGCGAGGTACTAAAAATGGAAAGTGGTACGATAGATCAGGATTGTTTATTAAAAACAAATACGGAAAATCTATGATAAAAATCTACATTGATACCAATGACCAGCCCAAGTTTGAAGTAATGGATACTTTGGGCAAAACCGTGACTTACCGACTGATTCCTGAAAAATAATCGCTGATCAAATAACCTAGATAATTTAGAATAAATAACCCTCATTTGAATGAGGGCCAATTTTATATGGAGGTTACTTCTTTCAGGCCTTTGGTCTTACTGAAAGGAGACCAAAGGTGATTTAACCACTTTTTGGAGCCACCCTTAACTTATAATAAAGCGACTTCCAGCATTCGAGTGGTTTTTTTGGGTCTCTCTTCGGTATACTTTTATTAAGTTAAGAGCTATTTTAAAAAAATGAATGACGAATATCGATCAACGAACTCCGAATAATGAACTGTGCATGCCTGAAATAGGTTGACCCAATATTGACAATTAAACACTCTTGAACAAATCAAGTTGCTTTGTATTATTGATAGAATTCATTTTTTGGGTATAGATTTTCATTTTCCTCCTTTGATTTTGAGGTATTGCTCTAAGCCTTACCTCAAAATCATTAGGAGTATCTCCATTTAAAGCATTATGACTTCTGTTGTTATAATTCAATACCGCTTTTTTCAGGCATTTTTTCAACTCTTTTAAATTTTGAATCTGCCAGTATTTTAAATACTCATTTTTGATGGTACCATTCACTCTTTCAATATGGGCGTTTTCTAACACATCTCCACACATACTAATGCGAATTCCAAACTCAACGAGTAATTGTGTGTAATCTTCACTAATATATTGACTACCACGGTCTGAATGATGGATCAACTGCTTTTGGTAATCATCAACACCTCTTAAGTTCAGCGCACTTTGTAGAGCGGCAATATTATTAGTTGCTTTCATATGATCAGCAACCGAATAGCCTACAATTTTTCTGGAATAAATGTCCATTATTAACACGATATAATAATGTTTACCAGCAATGCTGAAATAAGTAATATCACTGCTCCACACTTGGTTGACATTTGTCAACTCCAGGTTTCCTAACAAGTTGGGATAACCATAACGTTTGCTACTCCGGGTAGTACGAGTGGGATTTCGGTTGACTTGTAAGCGTAAACCCTCTTCCATTCCAATGGCAATAAAAGCATCTCGGCCTACTCCCTCAGGTTGAAATTGGTTATACATCTTGCGTAAGCCCATACCAGGGTGTAACTCCCGAATCTGGTGCATCAAGCCTATGTAAAGATTGCGTTTATCTGC
>DMXI01000154.1:0-15740 GCA_003483885.1 Microscillaceae bacterium | reverse complement strand
GCCTGTTTGCTAATGCCACAGAGTAAATAAATGTATTTCAGTGGCAGAGTCATTTCTTCGTAGTGGGATTTGAACCACTCGATGACTTGGCAGCGTACTTTTTTTTTAGGTCATAGCCCACCTCCTCACTCGCTATTTCTATCGTTTTGTGGAGATAATCAATCTCCAATTGTTTTTGACCTATAATACGCTCAAGTTCCGCTACCTGAGCAAGTAATTGTTGCGTCTTAAATGATTCGCTTTCCATTTGTACTACTTGATTAGTCCCCTTTTCTAAAGAGGAGTATTTATAAAGCCATTTGTAGATAGAGCTACGGCTCACTTCATAAAGATCGCTAATTTGCTGTACGGTCAGCTCTTTTTTGAGAAGTTTTTGTACTTTCGATCGTTTAAATTCATCGCTAAAATAACGAGTCGCATTACGACGTTTCTCAAAGCTTGTACTTTTTTTAGATGTTTGTTTTTTTCTTGACATAAATAGATTGACGTTTAGCGGTCAACCTATTTTAGGCACGGACATGCTGACTTTCTTACACTCCTTTATCTTAGTACATAACCAATTTATCTATCCCACCCTCCATACCTGCAATATTCTAAAAATAGATTTTCACCAGGCAATGCTTCCTTTCATTTTGGGGAGTAAACACACCTCTTTACCCTATACCCCAAAATGAAAGTCTACGAATTTGCCTTAAAAATGCGGGATATGGCTTCCTCCAAAGTAGAGAAGCTCAATAAACTAGCTGGAAAGACCAAATCGGCTTTTCAAAAAATAGGAGAGCAAGCCAGTAAGGCCGCGAACCGGGTTCAGGAAAAGTTCCCTCGGGCAAGTAGAGCCGTGGCCACTGTGGGGAATGCAACCATAAAGGCCATCCAAAAAATGGGACAACTTCGGGAAGTAGTCGCCTCTAAGGTAACGATGGCTTTTGCAAAGCTCCGCACCACAATGCTTGCTCTGGGGGCAGCGACAGTCCTCGGGATGGGGGTAGCGGTCAAAGAAAGTATGAGGTTCAATGCTCAAATGAGCCGAGTACAGGCCATTAGTAGTGCTACGGGAGAAGACTTTGCTTTGCTTAGGGATAAAGCCTTGGAAATGGGCAAGTCCACCCGGTTTTCGGCAAAAGAAGCAGGGGAGGGATTGGAGGAACTGGCCAGAGCAGGTTTTGGGGCTAAGGATGCGGCTAACTCGCTTCCAGGAGTGTTAAATTTAGCCGCCGCTTCAGGAGCTACCCTGGCTCAATCGGCAGATATGGCCTCCAGTGTGCTCAAAGGTTTTCAACTGGATGCCACAGAGAGTAACCGGGTGGCTGACGTACTAGCCAAAACAACCAGCACCTCGGCTACCAATATGGAAGGGCTCGCGGAAAGTTTCAAGTACTTTATGTCCACTGCGCAGCCCATGGGGATCACGCTTGAGGAAACCGCAGCGGCTATTGGTATTCTGGGAGATGGAACGCTTAGAGGTTCGGTGGCCACTAATACGTTGGCCTCGGGGTTGAGCCGTCTGGCTAAGCCCACTCGTCAAATGCGGGTGCTGATGAAAGGGCTTGGGGTGCAGGCATTTGACTCCCAGGGAAAGTTTATTGGCCTCGCGGGACTGACCCAGGAGTTGGAGCGGGTGACCGCCAATATGACCGATCAGCAAAAACAAGCTACCCTGGCCACCTTGTTCGGGGCCAATGCCATTAAAAACTTTTCTACGCTTCTGAATGCCCAGAAGAAAATCCAGATAGATGCGAGCAACGCCAACCAAGTGGCTTTGATGAAAAGGCTACTGGGAGAGAAACGGGTAAATGAAGCACTTGCCAAAGGAGGCGAGATCACCCTCAAAGGAGCTGAAGCCCTAAAAGCCTACAATGTGGTACTGGCCACTGCTGAAGGAACGGCCAAGAAAATGGCCGAAACCATGGATAATAACCTGGCAGGAGATATTACCAAGGCGCAGTCCGCTTTCTCGGGGCTGATGATTGCTATTGGAGATAAGTTTGACCCAATGCTACGGCGAATGACCCAATCGGCCACGGGTATACTCAGTGATTTAGGAAATAACTTTGATCAGTATCTGGGAATATTAGGTGGGGCGTTTGCTCCTTTACAAAAAGCATTTGTCCAGTTTGAAAAAGACCTGTTGTCTGCTTTGGGGATGACCGAAGACTTTGGGAATACCTCGTTTGCTGTAAAAGAAGTAGTTCAGGGCATTGCCCAAGCCGTTACTTTTGTGACTCCTTTTATTACCACGATGCTCAAAAATATTGCAGGATTAATTAATATCCTGGCCACTACCTTTGCTCCAATGAAAGACGAAGTCCAAGGCTTGTCAGAAGGGGTGAGAACGAACCTTTTGATGGTGAGCCAGGATGTATGGGGTATTGCCGGATCACTCATTCAAGCCCTAGCTCCGATTATTGAGGTAGTCGTCAACGTTGGAAATACCATTATGCAAAACTTTGGGCAAATCTGGAAAGCAGTGGTAGGAGTAGTGAGTACGATTTTGCCTTACATTCACGAGCTGGCTGCTTCTTTTAGAGATAATGTAAACATAAGTGGGGTACTGGGTAGGGTCATGGTTGGAGTCACCGCAGTCATCAATGGTTTACGGCCAGTATTGCACGCGGTACTTAGAATTCTGACTCCGATCGGAAAACTGTTTCTGTGGCTTGGGGGATTACTCTTGGACGTTGTAGGTGTCGCCTTTGAAAAACTCGGCAAAATAGCCGGGAGTGTGTTTGAAGGGTTGGGGGACTTGCTTAATGGACTAATGGATAAACTTAATCTGGTCGTGAATGGTATAAAAAAAGGCTTAAGATTCTTGGGGGTTATGTCCAGGGAGGCCGATAATGTAGCGAAGAAAGCAGGAGCAGGTGGGACAAATAACAAATCAGGGACAAAACCTCCATCCCGGAAGAGCAATGCCGAGAAACTGGCAGATGAAGCGAAAGCAGAAGCCGAAAAACTTAAAAAGCTACAGGAAGAGATTGATCGCTTTAAAGCAGGTAACTCGAGAGCGAAGGTGCCCGTGATGAGTAATGCGGCGTTTGACCAGTTGATTGCTCCTACCCGCAAAAAGAGCCGTAACACTGCCTCAGCCAAGGCATCTCAAGGCGAGGAAGGAACGGATTTTACCAGTGGCACGAACCGCATCACAGGAGGAGGCAGTAAACAGGTACATATTAATATTTCTATTGGAGCCATTAATGGGGTAGGTAATATAGAAAATGTGAATAACATCGAGCAAAGCCAGGAAGTAAACCAGTCTGCCGACTTTATAGTACAGGAGATTGTGCGGAAAATTAATGGAGCTTTGATGGTGCAGGAAGGTATTTAGCTATTCCTATATGGTGCGATTAATATGCATGGCCTGAAAGGGTTGAAGCCTACATGAAAAAACAGTTTCAATTCCTATATAGTGCGATTAATATCGGTGTAAAGCTTGTCGTGGGGACAGGAAAAGCACACGTTTCAATTCCTAGGTCTTTGGTAGTATGATTTCCCCTGGAGACCAACGACTTTATAAAGTGCTTATAATGAGTAGGTTATGCTTCTCACCCTCCCAGCCATTGCCATACATCAAGGTTCGTTTAAGAGACCAACGACTTTGGGGATTTTAATCTATTGATTTTCAGTATATTAACTTTGTTGGTAAAAAAACTTGCATTAGAAGATCAATTGGATGAATGTTGCACTTATTATATACAATAAGTTTATCAAATACACTTATGGAAAAGCAAACACAAATTATTGATCCGCTACAGAAATTACTGGCGCAATTTAAACTAAAACAAGCAACTATTTTAGAAGAAATGGCTCAAATGGCTCGAGACGCTCAGGAAGGGCAAGGGTTGGAAGTACAAGCCTACAAGGTTCTGGACGCCAGACTAAAAGCTTGGAAAGAGGCCATTGCTGCGGTGGAAGCAGCCTTGATTCCTGCTAAATAATGATAAAAAGGGTTTCAGGAAAACAGTTTAAATGCTCCCTGAACCTTGATATCAAAGATTTAATACTTTTGAACCTTAATATCCACAAGTAATCTTCCACCATTGATACTTTTAAAGCTTAATTACTCCTTTTTTGCCCTTACTATTTTCAAAAATTACGGTGAGAGGAAAGTTTAGAGAACCAATAGTATTTCCATCACTCTCTACGGTGAGGTCTTTCAATAATTGATCACCTGTCATACCATCGAAATCTGTAACACTAAATCCACTCTGAAATTTTTTTATCTTAGTATTGGTTGTCCCTGGAATGGTAGTGACTGCTCCTGGAATAGTATTCGTTAAAAGATTATCAGGACTTTCAAAAAAGTTAAAGGTACTGAATCCGTGGTAGGCCACATCAATCAGGGGACCAGTAGTGGCATTCACCTCTGAATTTAAATACACCTTACCCTCAGAAGTAGAAAAAAATCTACCAATTGTTTGATCCCTAAGGTTTTGAGAAAGTGCGATATCAGTATACGTCACAATGGCACTGTTCCCAGTGATGCTAATAGTTTGAGTACTTTGTTCTTGGTTACTCCCACTTTTGGCAATTAAAGTTACCTGAAAATCTCCGCTTTTATCGACTGTAATACCTTCAGGAGTTTCATCTTCTGACGAGTTAATACTTGCACCTTCTCCAAATGTCCATTCATAGGAAGTGGCACTGATTGACTTGTTTACTAAACTAATTTTAGCGTTCGGAGCTTCGCCGGTTACTTGTACTTCAAAATTTGCTGTTAAAGGTGTGGGATCATTTTTTTTACCACAGGATACTACAAAAATACTAGCCACAAGAACGGCTAAAATTATCTTTCTCATTCGTTTGATTTTTTATTTGAATTATTTAGATGCTCTGTATGAGCTTTTGCTTATTATATATTGGATTAGGGGTCGTTCAATGGACAAAATGGATTGCTTTTTTTGAAAAAAAATATCCATATCTCTGTTTATCAAGGGTTTAGACAACTATCTGCATACTAGTTTTATAACATTAATTAGCTTTAATAGTCTTTAAAAATCAGCTTCCTTCTCTAAGCCGAAGCTCCACTGGTTCGTCAGAAATACATTCCAGGGTGTAAGGCTTGAATTCAATCCCACCTGCGGGGTCACCAAATCTGGCACTCTTGATCGCGAGTTCACGGATGCCAAAAGCATTCAACAGTTCATTGCCTACCTTGAGACTTTTGCGCTTTTTGATCAACTGCACAAGCCTACGAAGTTCATCTAGCGGAGCCGTATCTGGGGTTTCGCTGATCAAAAAACCTCTAATCGTGAGTTTAAAATTATCTAGTCCCATGTCCTCTAATACATTGGTTTCGGCATTCACCATTCGGTTCACCACAATAGATTTAGAAAGGCTAACATCAATGAGTGGCTCTAGCGGAAACTCATAATCATCAAGTTTCAAGGGCATTAGAATAGGGGTACCCAGTAGACTCTGGCGCTTTTGTTTGCCAAGCAAAGCGGAAGGCACAAACCCTTCAGTGAAGTTTGTAAAATTGGTAGCCCCTGGATAAATAATGAATTTCCCGAAGGCTTGGCTGTAAAGCTCATTTAAGTCGTAGGTGATCATGCATTTAGTTTATAGTGAGGAGTTGATAGTTCGTAGTCATTGATCATAGCACTATTACTACCAACTATCAACTGATTACTTCCCAAATACCCCCTGATTGACACTGATAGCAGTTTGCAGACGTTCTTGCTCACGGATATACTCCAAAATGGCAATGTGGCGAGCAAACTCATCATCATTCATTGTTTCAAGCTCTACCGAGCTAAACGAAAAGTAGTACCGCAAAAAGCCTTCGTGAACTCGCTCCCAAGTATCCGGGTCTTTAAGTCCTGAACCCTCGGGCTTGATACGGTACTCTGCTACTTTTTTGAGAGCTCAACGATTTTTTTTGTCTTCAAATCCTGGATGGCCACGAGCACTCCCATATAGGAAAAGTCATCCTGACGTAGTGCCGCCAGCGTTTCCTCTCCCGATTTCCAAATCGTTTCCAAGAGGTAGATTTCAGTACCAAAAGGCTTGTTTGTCGCATTTCGTTTTTCGGCTTTTTTGCGTTCGCGTCGAGTAGGCCTACTGACTTTGCAAGCAAAATCGTTTACCCTCAACTCGTAGAGTTCTTCATTTTCTAACCACCTGGTTTCCACATCTGGAATTTCAACAAAAGGCTCGAATTCCATCAAGGCAGCTTCATACAAATCTTCGTCTAACAGCCACGCTTCATTACCCGTCAGCCAGCAACTTTTAAAGAGAATATCTTCAAAGTCAATACTTGTTTTGCCCTTACGGAACTGCGAAAGGGCCACTCGCATAATGGGCAGATCGGGACGACGAAGCCAGAGCGAATTGGTCCCCTCGTCATTGGCTACCAGTAAATCCCCAAAAGCAGCCTTCCATTGGGCTTCTTCTTGGATAGAAGGTGGGGTAGAACGGTACTTTCGGTTGTCGTGTTCAAAGTAAGCTAGTTGTTCAGCTTGAGGCGTTTTCTTCTCTGTCATGTCATGTTTGTTTACTTTTCTTTTTTATTGAGCTGCGCGCTTATTGCTCTACCTACTGCCTAGCAACTTTTCCAATGCTCAGGGGCAATTCTATTTCCATATAGTCATCTCCTTGTTCCATCCCCAACTCATAGTCTAGAATTTCTACGTTGGATAAAATGTGGGTAGTAGGAATGCCGGTGTTGCCGTCCGCATAGACGATGATGAGATCAAAAGGCGCAAGGTCAGTGAGGTCAGTCCCTCCTTGGCTGATAGCTGCTTTTTCAAGGGCCATTACCTCCCGAAAAAGTAGTTTGATACTCCCCTCGTATTCTTTGCGCCCCTTAGAGCGGGCAATGGGTTCTTTGCCTCTTCCGTGGATATTAGATTTGGTTTTACTGACTTTGTATTTGAAGCCTCTAAAACCATCGACAATTCTTCCAAGCATCGTGAGCGTGACATCCTCCCAACCGATTTCAAAAGGGAGTTGTGTAGTATTTTCTGCCATTGTGTTTCATGCTGCTGGAGTTAAGTGTGTAGTGTGGTATTGTTATTGGAAATTAGCTTAGCTGGCAGTAGTCGTGGTTGGATTATTCGGGTTTACAAATCCCAGGTCTACCGTAATTTTTCTGGCAGTACCTACGGGTTCAATGTCTAGGGTAACTCTGAGCTCCGAAGTGGCAATCACGTCCTGGTTCGGATCAATGATGGGAGTGACTGAAGACACCTCCGCGTTATTGGTCATTTGAAGATCGAGCTGCTTTTTGATACTTTGTTCAAATGCTTTGATAAGGGCAGTGGGTAGCTTGCCTCCTTCCAGGACAAAGTCGTCCAATAACTCACGGACATACACCTGATAAGCAATCCGAGCTGCTTTATCAGCTACTCGGCCTCTACTGATACTATTATAGTCCGTCGTGACTGCGACCGCCACTGGATCATCATTCAAATAGTACCCCGCAAGACTCGGATAGGCTCGTGGAATGATGTAGCCTTTTTGGTGGAGAAGTTTCAGGTTTCCGTGGCCATACTCTTCTACTGTTTTCTTAGCAGTAGGTGCTGTTGCGGTCACCACATAAGCTTTCTGAATGCCCAGGTTACCATCTTTCACTCTGGCAATGTTTCGCTGCACCGGGACTCCTGCCACCTTGCCCAATACAAGTCCTAGCCAACTGCCTGCATAGATATCATCATGCCAACCCAGGCATATGGAGACCCGATTTGCGGTTTGTGTGCGCAAGTCACTTACCACCGCCGCATTTCCCTGAAAGTCCCTGCCTTCGATGAGTACCTGCATTGGTCGGTGTAAGTCTTGCTCGACTTTCACCAAGGTGTTTGCATTTAGCAGCGCAGCTACCACATCGGGATCAAGTTCTTCCAGGGGAGTAGTGGCAGCTTCATAGGCAGCATCAGGAACCCGACCAACACCCAGAAGTTTGATGCGCCCCTTCAGTTTTTGCAGCAGCTTTGTAGCATAATCGGCGTTTGCGATGTCCAGCATCTCCGCCATGGTCACTGTTTTGGGTACCAGCATCAGATACAACTCGGCCCCTTCACCTGCTTGGCGATAAAAGTCCACACAATGAGCGTAGACTTTTAGGGAGTTTGCCGTATCATACTCCGCAGTGATGCCTTGCTCTTGAATCTCCTTGATGCCAAAAAAAGGCCCCAGGGTAGTACCCAAATCAAAGCCAGTACCAGCGGCAGCATCAATGGGAATAGCTACTCCCGAGAGAATCATCGCGGCCACCCCATCATTAGAAAAACCTGCGCCTCCAAGCCTACCATCCAGATAGTTAATGGAAACATCAGGAAGTGTGGTTTGTGTCATAAAGAAAGTCCCTTAAGGTTAATTGAATGAATATTTATCGGTTAGCGGGTTTTGGCTTTGACTCCACCAGAGGTGGTCTTGCTGCTTGTAGTTTTGGCACTTGCTTTGGCCGTTTCCGCCTTTTTTTGCTCATTGGCAGACTCAGAGGCTACGGCACTCGTCACTTCTCCCTCTTCTTCACTTTTTGAACCAGTGGTCGTATTAGTTGGTAGGGGTGGTTGTGTCCCACCAGCCTCTTCGTCCCCATCTTCGATGATCGCGGTATTTGCTTGATCGCCCTCCGCGAACACGGGATTATTGAAGCGAAAAATGCGCGCATTGAACTTACTGGCGTGCTCCGTAGCCAGTTTCCTACCACCTGGATCATCGAAGAAAACATTGGTATCTGAGAGGATTAAGAATGTCGCCTGTTCGGGGTGTTGCAGAAAAACGCCTTCTAACATTTGCCCTAGCTCTTTTTTGGAATATGATTGTTGTTTAGTGTGTGCCATATATAAATAATGATTTTTGACTGATTGGCCTTTAGCTTCCAGCTTTTGGCTATTGGTAATTTTTTATAAAGAAGAGGAGAAGTTGAATGGCTAAAGGCTCACTGCCAAAAGCCAAAAGCCTCCCAGGCTTTCCTATCCCGTAATAGCTCCAATGGCCCGCATCGTTTTAGGAAGGGCAATGAACCAGAGTCTAAATCCCACGACGTGTTGTCGCATCTGCGGATTATTATCGGCGCGCTGCCAGTACATTTTCACGTTACGGTCTGAGGCTTTGAACATCTCTGAGCTTACAAAACCGACGCTGGCAATTTTATCTGTAGCAGGATTGAACACGCTGCCAAAAGCTTTCTTGGTACCAGCTCCCGAGTAAAATGGCAAATCAGTGTATTCGTTGATGGTGTAGCCAAACAAGCGCAAGAGTTGCCCCTCGCGGATATTGATATACTGATCCCTGAAGCTTTCATTGACTGAAATCAAATCCTGAACATGGGCAGGGTGCAACACGAGCTCACGGCCACGTTTGGGCACTTTCGCATCGTCCCAGCGACGCTTCAAGTGAGCAATATCAGCGGGAATCATACAGTTTCTGGTCACCCCATTTTCGGTAACTTCGGGTCCTGAAGTGGTAATCACCGGAGTACGAGCAGAGTTGCCCGCCGGCGCAAAGGCATGCACTGCCTTATCACCCGTCGCTTCCCGGAGCGACTCGGTGTGCTGCGTCGTAGTTTCATCCATTTTGCGGATAGAGATGGCATACAAGGTGTCGTCTGAGACGGATGTATTTTCGGTATCAAACTTATCTAAACTGATGGCAATGTCCTGGTCAGGGCTATCCACCGTCGTGACTGGATACGTAGTATTATTAACAAGCACCTTTGGGTCAGCTCCCAGCTCGGTGAGGTGAATAACCCGGTTCTCCACCAGATCACTTCGATCAGGTACTCGCTCTAAAAATGAGGTGTCTTTTCTAAATTTTCTAATGACTTCGCCAGTCCAAATTTCTTTATGTACAGACATATTTGCCTTTTTTTAAATTTCTGAAATAGAGTTAGGCGGGTTGTAGGCAGATGAATTGTGCAGTAGGTGGGTGAATGAAGAAGTGCAGTACTGGGATGAGCTGAACTGGTTTTAGAGCGAGGGATCAACCCCATATTCTTTGCGGAAAAGCTCCCGGTAAAGTGTCGGATTTTCGTTCTTGATGAGTGCTAACTTTTCGGGATTTTGGTTAGAAAGCTCACTAAAACTCATTTGATCAAAGCCAGGGCTGTTGCCACTGCCTCCTGCTTCTCCATTACCACTTAGCCCCATCGCATTAACCTTACTCGCCAGCGCTGGGTGGACTGGCATATCGGCAAGCGTATCCCGCACCATTTCATAGTTATCGTAGGCGTGATTAAGCCACTTTTCTTTTTTCGCTGGGGCAATTTTGCCTTGGCGAATAGCAGTGTCGATGAGGTTATCCGCCTCGTACTTTTTCATCTCAGTCACTTGCTCCGTGAGCTTCTTATTCTGCTGTTCCAGGTTGTCAATGTTAGTTTGGAAGTTATCGATACTGAGTTCCAACGTTTTGAGGCGTTTGATTTCTTCAGCCTGGGCATTAATATGACCAATGATGTTTTCTCTACTCGAATCTGTCGGTAGGCCACAGGCATTCGTGATGGCCGAGAAGTCCCCTTTGAAACTGACTGCTTCATTGCGTAATCGCTCTACTTCTTCCACAGAAATTGCCACAGGCGATTGGGTAGTACTTGTGCCAGGTGTTGTACTCATATGCGTATTTGGGTTTGAATTTGTATTTAAGTTTGTGTTGATGCTTGATTGGGGTTGAGCTGGAATTGCTGTCGGAGCTGCCTCTATTTCGACTGGATAGGCATTGAACACTTCAAATAAGGCGGTGGCATCGTTTGCAGCGGCAGCTTCAGCCACGGAGTTTGCCATTACCTTCTTTTTTGGATGGTCAAAAATCTCATCTACAAACCCTTGGGTTTTGGCTTCCTCAGCGCCTAGCCAGGTCGTTTGATTCATCATTTGAGAAAGCGTTTCTGCGGTAAGACCAGTGCGGGTGGCAAGCAGGGTAAGCAGCATCTCCTTGATTTGGTAGAGGGTTTTGTGCTGCTCTGCGGAAGAAGCAGGCGGAGCAGTGCTATTTCCATCTTCTTCTTTATTGCTACTTACAAATGGATTATGCAGCATCAGTTGGGCAAAATTGCACATGTATACTCGCTTGCCACAGACCGCAATCAGTCCTGCAATGCTAAGTGCCAGACCATCTACATAGGTATCAATTCTTACCCCTTTCACACTCTTGTTGATGTTCAAAATCACGGCACAAATAGACAAGCCATCCGTCACTCGTCCTCCTGGACTATTGATTCGTACATTGATCCGACGGTACTGACGGGCAAGGGCATAGAGTTCCTCGGCAAAGCGCTTTCCTGAGATGCCTTCCTCAGTCCCTGTCTCCTTGTTGCGTGTCACTCCAATCTTGTCATACAACAAAATATGCGCAGTGTCACCAGCCACGTTTTGAATATCAAAGTAGGTATAAGCGTAGGTGTGGTCTTCCATTTCTGTAGGGTACAAGGGGTTAAGAAATGGTAGTGACCGAGTCAGTGTCTATATTGTAGGCGACTCGCTTCCAGGGATTATTCGTCCCATCTTCCTGACAGGCAAGTGCTGCAAACTGAACCGCAGAAACGGCTTGCAGTTGAACTGTCCCGCCAGGAGCATCGGTGATTTGCACACACATGCCAGGAACCAGGGTATTCATATCAGGATTACTACCCGTGGTGTTGGTACCGTTTTTTAGGTCCAGGATTTCGTCGCGGGCGCCTTCGACAAAACCGTAGCCAATGTATCTTAATGCCATAAGCCTTATTTATTCGTTTGGTTTAGGAGGCGATTAAGAAAGAATTAGGGTAGGAAAAAAAAGGAGATTTTGGGAATGGTAAATAGAGAAGGTAGAGAGGGTATTTTAGGAAGGTTTTACGCTAAAAATGTTGATGAAAGATAGAAACGGGCAGAGAGATTATTGTAGTTTCACTCTTGAGTAAGGTTTCTCTAATACTGATTGTATCGAGACAGGATTACTCGCTTTTTATGATGGTGTAAAGATAAATCGCTATTGGCACGTTTAAGCACTTAACCTGTATTGCTGATTATGAGCTTTTCATTATAAGTACAAAATTTAAAACTGTCTTGAATATCACGCCTGAAATATTATCTTTTTCCGGTAATAAATATAAATTTATTAATTTTAAAGGTGTTTGTCACTAAATTGCAATAAACTTACTTTACTATATTACACATTCGTTCTATAACTTATCCCTGAGCTATATTCGATAAGTTTGCATAATGATTTATACTATACAACACTATGATCTCTATTTTGTCTTGCTCTATACAACGAGAAATCTATTGTCTCATCTTCTTCTTATTTTGTTCTGGTTTGATTTCAGTTACCAATGCTCAAAATACTAAAATTGATAGCTTGAAAGCACTTCTACTCAAAAGCTCACCTGATACACATAAGGTAAATCTCTATTATTCACTTTGTCGGGCGTATTTTCGTGTTTCTTCTGATTCTGCTATCCAGGCAGGTCAGCAATCACTGACTCTTGCTCAAAAGCTTCGCTTTTCCAAGGGTATAGCCAATGCTTACAATGGAATTGGAATAAGCTATTATTTCCAAGGGAAGTATCCTGAATCAATAAATTTCTACAAAAAAGCTATGACTATCCATCAATCTGATAAAAATGAGTTGGGGTTATCACAGATATACAACAATTTGGGAGTTATTTATAAGAAACAAGGAAATTATCCAAACGCACTCGACTATTACCAAAAAAGCCTCGTGATTCAAGAACGATTAAAAGATCAGAAAATGCTTTCGATGTTGAATAACAACTTGGGCACGATTTATCTGCTAATGAAAAATTCCTCTAAGTCGCTGACCTACTTGAAAAAGGCCTTGATTCTGAAAGAAAAACTCAACGTAAATAAGGGTAGTCTATCACTTACTTCTAATAACATAAGCATAGTATTAACTAACTTGAGACGGTATAAAGAAGCATTGGTTTATGCCCGCAAAGCGTTAGCCATTGGTACTGAAGGAAAACTATTCCAGTCAATGGCTTCTGCCTGTAATCAACTTGGCTCAATTAAAATGCATCAAAATCAACCAGATTCTGCTATTTATTATCAACAAAACGCTATAGCCAACGCAGTTAAAGCCAAAGCAAAGTCTATTCATATTATAGCCCTTAATAGTTTGGGAAAAACTTACCTTACCCAAAAAAAATACGCTCAAGCTCAAAAGTCAGCTCAAAAAGCACTAAAGTTAGCCCAAGAAACCGAGGAATTGATAGCTATTAGAGATGCTTCTCAAATTCTTTATCAAATTGCTGTACAACGACAAGATTATACTCGAGCTTTTAAATATCAAACCTTATATCTACAAAGCAAAGATTCGCTGTTTAACGCTGATAAAACGAAAGAATTGACCCAACTGGAGATGAATTATAGCTTTGATAAAAAGCAAGCACTAATGAAAGCCAACCAAAAGGCCAAAGATGAAAAGGTAAAGGTAGAAAACGACAAAAAACTCCAAAGACAGCAATTCTATCTCTTAAGTGTTCTAGGGATTTTGTTTACAGTATTGATGGTAAGTGTTTTTGCTTTTAAGAGTCGTCAGGTACAACGAACGTTGAATAAGAAATTGACTGAACAAAAAAATAATTTAACCCAACTAAATGAAGAGCTTCAGCAAAATCAGGAAGAAATCGTCTCACAAAGAGATTACATTGAACGTCAGAATAAGAGCTTAAACCAACAACAAGCACGTATTGAAAGCAGTATAAAAGTAGCTCAGACTATTCAACAGGCTTTGTTACCCTCTCAGCAAAATATACAAACCTTTTTTCAGGAACACTTTATCTTATACTGCCCTAAAGATATTGTATCAGGCGATTTTTATTGGATCAAACAAGTGAATGATCAAATAATTACAGTAGTGGCAGATTGCACTGGACATGGGGTTCCAGGGGCTTTTATGAGCCTGATTGGCATTAATTTACTAGATAACATTATTTATAAAGATCATATTGTTGACCCCAAAACCATTTTGACACGTTTAAATGAGTTACTCAATGAGGCTTTTTATACTGCTAATTCAGCCCAGCATCGAGTAGGTATGGACGTTGCTGTTTTTAGTATCACACGGCCTACTCCTGCAACAGTTAATTTAGTTTATGCTGGGGCCAAAAATCCGTTGTACTATACTCCGGCTGGTGAAAATCAAATATATAAGCTTAAGGGTGATAGAAAATCTATTGGTGGACTCTCATCTGATTTTATCACATTCAAGAATCAAGAGGTAGAATTACCCATAGGTAGTTTAATCTACACTGGTTCAGATGGCCTTCAGGATCAAAACAATCGCGAGCGGCGAAACTTTACCAAACAACGCTTGAGTAATTTATTAGAAGATAATGCTTTATTGCCATTATCTGAGCAAAAAAGCATCCTTGAGCAAAATCTCAAGGAGTTTATGAAGGGCACTACTCAACGAGATGATATTTTATGGATAGGAGTGAAGTTATAATCCTTATCTAATTAATTATTTTATATTAAGCCTTATTGAAAATCCATACCAAACGAAGCAGGCTTTCAATTGCTGCCAAAATTTCTCATAATTTCAAGAGGTATATTGCTGGAATACTATTGTTTTCGTCTTTGCCATCATCATACAACCTCAGTTCCTCGAAAAGGTTATGGAATACTTACTTGGTGTGATAACCAACCTGATTTTTAATATAAATCTATTTATTTCCTTAATTCTATCGTCTTGAAACATTTACAAAACCGATAACTTTTTACCACAAACATTTTAGGCTTCATTTAAGTTGTCCCATATTCAATCAAGACTAACTATTTAGCAAAATAATGAAATCTACACCCAGCGAAAGGAGTCAAAAAACTCAAATCAAATTAGCCCAGCAAAGGGCTGGTAAACTAAATAAAATTAAGGCGAACCTTCGGTTACTATCTACTCAAAAGCAAGAGGCATTACCTCAAAACTATCTAAATCATGTTCTCAAACTTTTTAACTTTACCAATGGAGAGGCGCTAACCCTCATTGCCTGTAAACATTGTCTTGATTTTATGTTAGCAGGTCTTATTGATGAAGATGCCTCAGTGACCGATTTAGGCGATTATTTTCTGTGTCTTAGTGAATCAAAACAAGTCCAATTGCTTCGAAAAGAGATTGTGAAATTACCCAAAATGGAAGCTTTGCGAGATGTACTTATGAAAAAGTACCATATTTCTTCCAAGGAATTAGTAGAGACTATGCCCAAGTGTTTTTTTGGAGAAGTGGCCTTTAAAACCCAGGTTTTTCATGCAATTAAAGTACTTTCCTGGCTAAGGTAAAATAATCATTTCAAACAAAGAAGGTGTTGGGATTTGCTTAAAACCAACACCTGCGATCTTATCTTATTGAATGCCTAACAAAATATACTTTGAAATCTTATCAACAAACTACCCCCAAGTTGTCATCCTATCAACGATAAACCTAAAAATCTTACGTATTTACCTAACGATTCTTAAATTTTATCGATGTTTTTAATCGCCCCAACATCAATAGTCGTTCATAAGGCTATATTGATACCCCAGAGGTATCCTAACATTTAAATAAGAAACTTATGGAGCATATTATTTTTGAATCAAGTTCTACCAAACTTTCTTTAGACAATGCAATAGATTGCATGTGTCTTCAAATTAAAGGATACATTAAAGAAGACGAATTTAAAGAGATTTTAACCAAAGCTCTGAATCACTTTCCACAACTTAAAGGTACGTCCTCTCTTTCTAAGAAAAATTATAGTGTAAAATTTGTTTTTTGATACAGTACCTTTAAGTTGTGGAAAGTGATTCAGAGCTTTGGTTAAAATCTCTTTA
>DMXI01000506.1 GCA_003483885.1 Microscillaceae bacterium | reverse complement strand
GGTCTACATTTTCAGAAAAAGTAACATCTATTGTTGTAGCCGATAATACCTGTACCGATGCAATGGTAGGAGGCGTGACATCCACCGCAAAATTAACATTCTGAGAAGCCATAGCATTACTACTCAAGTCCTGTACATTTTGCACGGTGACCGTATTTTGCAGCGTAGCACTAAAGTTACTGCCAAAAGTAAGGTGTACTATGGTAGGATTGGCACCATCTCGGGTAGCTGTGGTAGGGTTACCCACGCTGTTATTCACGCTATAGTTAGTCGTGGTTTCGGCTGTAGTTTGGTCTACTTCTTCTGAAAATGTGATGTCTAAAGTGTTGGCGCTGGTACCTTCAGCGGTAGTAATGGTGGGGGCAAAAGTATCTTTGATATCAAAGTCGTCAAAAAAGAAATCGTCATTTCGAGTAGAGGTATGTCTTACGTATACCCCAAAATGAGTAATGGCCGAAGTAAGCACATTGTCGCCATTGAAACTCCCCACATTGGTAGAGAAGTTCGTGCCCCCAGTTAAATCCGCGGTAACCACCCAGTTGCCTGAGGCATCCAGGGTAACTTTTACCCGTATGTCATTGTTGGTATTGTTCAGTGGGCTTCCAGTACCATCTACCAGCGTAGTAGTAGACCCATTTTCTACCTTTACTAAATCAATATTGTCACTGCTACGACCTGCCTCTATGTAGTAACCATTGATGGTAGAGGAGGTTAAATCGGCCTGATCGGAGCGCAGGTACACCCTGACATAGTTGCTACCACTGGGGTTTTGGGTGGTTTTTATTCTAAAAGTCCATTCATTGGCTTGTTTGATAGGAGTAGATAGATAAATCGTGGCCGTGGCCGCGGGTCCATTGTTACGCAATTCACCCGTTACTACGGTAAAATCACTGCCCCCTCCCGATACATTGGAACCTGACCAAACTGGGTTTGCGGTAAAATTACCATCCGAAAAATCATCGGTAAACTGCCCCCACGAAACCTGACTAAAACTTAGGAGAAAAACCGTAACCAAAAGTAATAACCTTACCATAGACCTATAATTATAAATGAATCGATGCAAGAATATAGAAAAGATTCGTGACCAACTCAAAATAGGAGGGGTTAAGGTTTGGTTAAATAGGCCCAAATAAGCAAATACCTGATAGTTTTGGGGCTATCAGGTAATGTATTCAACTCACTTGTGAGCAATTAATGGAAATAAAGTGTTGACTTATCAAACAATAAAGCAATTGAACAATGCAGCCATTGTCAAAATCTTAATCGTAATGTACAATCACGTCATCTTTGCCTTTGCGGGTAAGGTCGGGTACCGTGGCATTTTCTACTGGGTAACCCACTGGAATCAGCAAGAAAGCGCGCTCATTGCTGGGGCGATTGAGCAACTTGGCCAGGAAGTTCATCGGACTGGGGGTGTGAGTAAGGGCTACCAAACCCGCGTGATGAATGGCGGCCAATAGAAAACCAGCGGCCAGACCTACCGACTCATTTACATAATAATTGTTTTTCTTTTCACCTTCTTCGGTTTCAAAAGCCCGCTTGAAAACCACAATCAAGTAAGGGGCAATTTCCAAAAATGGCTTATGTTCGTTGGTGGCAAAAGGTTTTAAATCCTCAAGCCACTCTTCGGACATGCGCCCGTTGTAGTTTACCTGTTCTTCGGCCTCCGCAGCTTCTTTGATCTTCTTTTTAATTTCAGGATTCGACACGACACAAAATGTCCAAGGTTGCTTATGCGCACCCGAAGGAGCCGTAGACGCAGCCATAATAATGTTTTCGATGACTTCACGAGGAACCGGTTTATCTGAAAATTCGCGCAGGGTGCGTCGGGTATCCATAAATTCGTAAAATGCCTTACTGCGCTCCGTCATTTCTTCTGCCTCGTAGGTATCGCGTGTGTAAGGGATAAAGTTTTCGGTGTGTTCTGCCATAGATTTTAGTGATTTGGTTTTTTACAAAAATAGGAAAGAAATGGATTGATCTAAGAGTATGTTTAAATTTTGTCTTCGGAGTTGAAAATGATGAGTGGTCAGTGATAATGAAGCACGTTTTTGAGCGAATAGCCAAAGCTATTGGCGAAAAAAATGCTAAAGTTAGCGCTGACCACTCGCTTTTTTAGCCCAGATTACAATTTTTTAATATACTCTAGTAAAAGGGAGCAGTTTGTGAAATGTTAAAAGTTTAGAAAACCTGAATTGTATTTTTGACTATATGGTCAAAAATAATAAATTTGTAACAAATTATGCTTTACGATGGCTGGAAGACCCAAAATATTTGACGAAAAAGAAGTATTGGAAAAAGCAATGGAACTGTTTTGGAAAAATGGTTACCAGGCTACCAGTACCGATCAGTTGCTCAAAACACTGGGAATCAATAAGGGGAGTTTATACCATAGTTTTACCAACAAGAAAAACCTTTATTTACAAGGGTTTGCTTTGATGGAGCAAGAGTGGCAGCAAGAGTTTGCCCAACATTTGGCAGCAAGCGATCAACCGATACAGGCGATCAAATCATTGTTTTTTCAGATAATAGAAGAGGAAGAATTGTATGGTTGTTTAATGGGCAATACACTGGTAGAACTAGGAGCGCAAGACCCCGATTTTGCGCAAGCTGCTAAAAAACATTTGAAAAACCTGGAGAATATTTTTCTTGAACAAATCCGAAAATCTCAGCAAACAGGTGAACTCAAAACCAAGAAATCTCCCGAACTACTGGCATTAGCCTTGATCAATTTATGGAATGGATTGCACATTACCCAACAAGCTATAAACGATAAACAAGCACTTAAATCGATGGTGGCATTGAGCCTGGAAGTGTTACACTAAATTTTTTTAATTAATTTTTGACTAATCAGTACAAAATACAATTGATAACCATGCGACAACAAAAAAGAATGGCTTTAGCCATCGTAACCTTGGCGATTTTTGTAGACATTATGATCTACAGTCTTATTATTCCTTTGCTGCCTCAGTTTGTCAAAAAACTCCATCTGGCCGAAAATACCGCGAACCTGCTATATGGAAGTTATGCCTGGGGGCTACTGCTGGTTTTACCTTTGGCAGGTTGGGCGGCTGACCGTTTTGGCCGACGAGCTCCCATGATTTGGGGGTTGATTGGTTTGCTGGTAAGTACTTTTATGTTTATGTGGTCTACTCAATTGATATGGTTGATCGTGGCTCGAGTGCTTCAGGGAGTAAGTGCAGCATTTAACTGGACGGCTGGTTTGGCATTATTAGCCGATTTTTTTCCAAAAGAAGAGCGAGGCAAAGCGATGGGTATTGCTTTTTCGGGGACTTCTATTGCCAATTTGGTGGGACCACCTCTGAGTGGTTGGTTGTTTGACCTGGGAGGACTCTCCTGGCCTTTTATTTTTGCGGCTATTTTGGTAGTCATAGATTTGCTGGCGAGGCTGTTGTTTTTGAAAGATAAAAAAGGTTTCCGAGACAACAAAAGCGAAAGTATCAACTGGAAGGGGCTACTTACTCCCCTCAACTTTTTTTATTTTGTAAACATTGTAATTGCCGCAGGAGTCATCAGTTTGCTGGAGCCTACTTTGTCGGTTTTTCTAGACAAGATTGCACACTTTTCTCCGCAGAAAATTGGATTCTTGTTTGGTGCCATGACCTTAACAAGTGCTATCTTTTATCCACTGGGAGGCTACTTATCCGATAAGTTTTCGCGGGTCAAGATTCTGACCATTGGTTTTATAGGGATGATCATATTTTTTGGGGCGCTTCCCTTGCAATTAGACGATTGGTACCTGTTTACGGCGGCGGCTATGATTGGGGCATTTGGTGGGCTTCATTTTGCTCCCATTATTCCGGCAATTTCAGAAAATGCCGAGAAAAATGGGATTGGCTATGGCGCATTGTACGCGATTTTTAACCTGATATACACCATTGGTATTGCCGTGGGGCCATTGATTGCTATTTTGATTACGGTACCGCAGTATGGCTTGGTATCTATAGCCAGTGTAGGGGTATTTATTTTGGTCTATGCCTGGATGACCAAGAGTCATAAAAAGCAGTTGGCTTAATCATCGGAGTTTTGTTTTGTGGGCATTAGGCCTTATATTCGGTAGCCATTTATATTACACCTGCTAATGAATAGGTGAAAAATCAACTGTTTTTACGAAGTGTTTTATTCAACCCGCCTAATATTTGATACGCATCTGTAGTGCGATTACTTAAACCTTTGTGTTAGTTCATCATCTATTTTCATTAGCTGATTTTTAGCTATTGAGAACACATGCAAAGATTATATATGTTCGCCCTCATTGGGCTATTATTGACAAACTGCCAGCAAAAGAGAAGTACTGATAAAATTGAGATTCCTGCCTTGTATCCAGCACCAAAGTCATACCCCATCAACCTGGAACAAGGCTACTCCAAAAATATGTTGACTGGAGCCAATATTAAACCCTTGGTTACCTCCAGGCGGGATACCATTGTTACCGGAAAACCCATTGCTTTTAAAGGAACCATTGTGCCTCTGGCCAAAGGAAGGGAGTATCGAGTAGCGGCCAACCCTGCTCAACAAATAGCTGCCTTTACCAATCGGTTTTTGGCCAAATCTCCTACCATTTATCCGCTCAAGGACAGTAGCTTGGTGATTAAACCCAAGAAGAGTAATCCATATATTATTTTAAAAGGAGATACTTTGCTTACTGGAGTTCCGATTCCTTTTAAAGGTAAAAAAAGGGTGCTAAAGCAACCAGATTTGGTGAAAGCCAAACCGATGTTTAGCCGTGATCAGGCTTTGTACAATATTCAAAACCTGGATGTGCTCCAGGGGATGGCTTCTTCGAAAGTATATGACCTTTGCCTGACCAAAAAAGGTAATTTATGGCTGGCTACTTACAATGGCATCAGTCATTACGATGGGCATTCTTTTATACATTATTCTCGCAAAGAAGGATTGCCTAATGGAAACGTACGGGCCATTTTAGAAGACCGCAAGGGGAATATTTGGTTTAGCCCTATGGGCAAAGGCTTATGCCGCTTTGATGGAGATTCGTTAACCGTATTTGCCCAAGGGACTGGCACTTTACAAAATAGTATTTGGCCTATTATAGAGGATAGCAAAGGAAACCTGTGGTGGGGATCCAGTCGGGGGCTGGTAAAATACGATGGTAACAATGTAACCCATTATACTACCCGCGAAGGCTTGTCGGAAAATTATATAGAATCTATTTACGAAGATCGCAAAGGCAATATATGGATAGGTACGAGTAGCAAAGGAGTCAATAAATTTGACGGGAAGCGTTTTGTGCAATATACCTACCAGCAGGGACTGCCCTTGGCTAGGGTGTATGCCATTTTAGAAGACAAGCAAGGCAATATGTGGTTTGGCTCTAATGGCCGTGGAGCGGTAAAGTTTGATGGAAAACAGTTTTTTCATTATACCCGAACACAAGGATTATCTGGAATGATTGTGAAGTCGTTGAGTGAAGATCGACAGGGTAATATCTGGATGGCTACCTCGGATGGAGGACTGAGTAAGTTTGATGGACAGTATTTTTTCCACTTTACGAATAAGGAAGGCTTGGGGGGAAATCATATCTTAAAAATGATCAAAGATACGCAGGATAACCTTTGGCTGGGCACCTACAAAAATGGCTTAATCAAATGTGATTTTAATACTTTTAGCAAACGCAAGATCAGAGAAAATGCCTCCGAAGAAGTGGTGAGGGCATTTTGGCAGGACCAACAACAAAGGTTGCTACTACTTACCCAACTGGGTGGGGTGGTAAGTTACAACAAGGAGTCGTTTAAGGCCCTTGATTCAACTTCTTTTTTTGCCAATCGTCCAGCTTATGATGTATTACAAGATAAAAATGGAGCGATTTGGCTGGCTATATTTGGAGGACTTATCAAGTATGAAGGCAATACAATGACCCACTATATGCCTAATATAATCGTAAGAGCACTTTTAGAAGATCGTCAAGGGAATCTATGGATTGGCACTCAAGGCTATGGTTTGTACAAATACGACGGCGAACAACTGACTAAGTTTACGAATGCGGATGGCTTGCCTCATACGGGAATTTCGACCTTGTTGGAAGATCGCGCAGGCAATATATGGATTGGCACCGAACGAGGTTTGAGTAAATACGACGGACGTAGCCTGGTCAATTATTCGGAAAAAGAAGGATTAAGCGATCTGGTGATTATGACGCTTTATGAAGATGCACAAGGCTTTCTTTGGATAGGGACTTACGCTCAAGGACTGATGCGATTTGATGGTCAACAAATTTCCTATTATACTACCCGAGAGGGACTGTCAGATAATTTAGTGAAATCAATTATTCAGGATCGCCAAGGAACAATTTGGGTAGGCACTGAAAAAGGATTAAACCGTTTATCCTGGTTAAAAGCAATTAATGTTAAAAATGCCTATAAAATTCAGCAGTTTGGGCAGACCGATGGTCTAAAAGCCATCGATTTTGAGACCAATAGCGTGTTTTTAGACAAAGACCAGATATTATGGTGGGGTACAGGTAAATCGGTATTGAATCTGGATACCAAAACTTATGGTTTTCCAGCAAAACGACCACAAGTTTCACTAAAACAAATAGCCATCAATGAGCAGTTTTTGGATTATCGAAACCTGAGTGATAGCCTCAAGCAAACAATCGATTTTGAACGAGTAGCAAAGTTTGCCAATTATCCCGTTCGCTTGTCGTTACCTTATGACCTCAACCATCTGACCTTTCGTTTTACGACCCAAAACCTATATCAGGCCCATAAAATAAAATACAGCTACAAAATTGATCGAGTAGATCAACAGTGGAGTACGCCCTCTGACCAACCTTTAGCTGAGTATCGCAACTTACCTTATGGCCGTTTCACGCTAAGCGTAAAGGCCATCGGGCAGTCACAAATTTGGAGTGAAGCTTTTGAATACCAGTTTACCATTCGTCCTCCTTGGTGGCATACCTGGTGGTTTAGATTGGCGTATGTATTGGGAGGAATATTAGTGATTGCAGGCTATGTAAGATGGCGTACTTATAGTTTAAAACGTCGCCAAAAAATCCTGGAACAAACCATAGAAGAACACACCCGCGACCTGAAAGAATCGAACGAAGAATTGATACAGCTGAGCGAAAACCTAAAGACAAATAAAGAGGAAATTGTGGCGCTCAAAGAGAAAGAAAAGGAAATGCTGGAGGAACAGGTAAAAACTGGCGAGAGCGAATTTTTGCTCACGATGAAGTCTGTACAAGAAAAATTTACGTGGATACAAACCATTAAGGACAACTTTTCAGAAGCTTTGAAAACCAACGATCCGGCTCAGCTTAAAACTATAGAAAAAGAGCTACAAAAATTTCTCAATACCACTTCTGATATAGACATTTTATCTAGCCGTATTGAGTCGCGATACCCTGGAATTTTGGCCGAGTTGAACACCTTGTTTCCTAATTTAACTCCCAATGAAATTAAACATTGTATCTTAATCAAGCTGAATCTTTCGGTCAAAGAAGCAGCCCAACTCTTGAGCGTATCTACTCACGCGGTAAAAATGGCGCGTAAACGTTTGCGTAAGAAAATGAACATTCCCGAAGAGATACTTTTGAAAGATTTTTTACATTCGCCGGCCTACTATATTTCCGAAAATTTACATACAAATTCCAACGGTGTAGACACTGAATAATAACTTAATAACGCACAAACCTAAAGTAACACATGTACTCCAGTTTGGAAAGATATGTTACTTTTATTATAGTTTAAATGGTTGAATATTAGTGTTTTAAACTTTTGTTTGAATATTTGATGTACCCCTCTGCCATTACAAAATTGGGCGATTTTTTTTGATCATGTACTCTTTTTGTACCGTAGTCAAATTTGACAATCACTACTAAAAACACCTACCATTGCATCAAATATTTTGGTCGACCCAAACCCAATTATATTACACAAACTTTATTAGAAATCTTATGAAAAATGTAAGACTATTAAACAGTCTAATGGCAATAGCCATTGCTGCCTTTGTCTTTTCTTGCCAACAGCGAGAAACTAATCCAACTAACCCAAACGCGATTACAGATGAGATCAAAGACCAATTTAGAAGCTTAGGTTTCGATCCTTCTGATATTCGGTATATCAAGCAAAGTAATTCCATTACCAACGAAGTAAAGGAAGGTTATCTTCTTGAAAAAGATATGTTCATTACCAAAGCCAACTTTGAGGCAATGCTAACGAGCGATTCTAAATCAGGAGTAAATGGTGAGCAATACCGAACCAACAACTTGGTACAAAGACTACCTCGCACTATTCGAGTAGTGGGATACACTGGAGGTTCAGGTACTATTTCGGTATCTGTAGATGCCGATAATGTAAATGATGGCCGTGCAAGTGTAGGGGCTTTGTCAAACCGAATGCGTACCGGTTTGCAGTGGGCTATCAACAATTTCAATAACATCAATACTGGATTGAATTTCCAGTTGTCTTTCAGTTCTAATACAAGCGGTGCCGACATCATCGTTTTTCAGGAGTTTAACGGCGAAGATGGTGGAATTGCTGAGTTTCCAAGTCGCGGTAACCCTGGAAGAATCGTGCGTTTGTTTTCTGGGATGAACTCTTATAACAACAATGTAAACGAGCACGTAGCTACCCACGAAATTGGTCATACTTTGGGGCTTCGTCATACGGATTTCTTTAACCGTACGATTAGCTGTGGAAGAGGCGGAAACGAAGGTTCTGGTAGTGCAGGAGCCATTCATATTCCTGGTACTGGCACCACCAACAATGCGAGTGGTTTTGACTTTAACTCTATTATGTTGGCGTGTTTTAGTTCTAATTCACAAGGAGAGTTTTCTGCACAGGATAGAACTGCATTAGAGTTTTTATACTAACAATTCTGACTAACCAATAATTGACGGCCACGCTTGTCTATGGGGGTGGCCTTTTTGAAAAACTGACAAGTCATACGTAATGCAAAAGCCTTGTTTGAAATGAGTAAAAGTGATCAAATACAACAATCATTTAGTGTAATGTGAATTCGACTAGCCATGTAATTCTCATAGTTGTACCCCAATGTGTTTTACCCGAATGCATTGGGGTGTTTTTTTAGCCTAAAATCTCCTCTACGTGATGCTTGGCATATCCTGCACTGGTAGTCATTCCCTTGCCGCCAATTCCAGTAGTAATGAAAATTTTATCCTCGATATTATACTCAAAAACCTCGTCAGGGTGCTTGCTGTAGAATCCTGCCCAGTAGCGAGAAATCTTCCAATTGGGCAAGTGCATAATGCGTTGGGCTTCGGTCAAAATCAGCTCATTGATGTACATATTGAGTCCAAAATCCAAGGTTTCGGCTTGGTCTACGGGTACATATTCGTGCGAATCACCAATGATAATAGAACCATCAGTGGCTTGTTTGAATAAAATATGGATGCCATATTTTTTCAATGCTTCGTTATGGTAAGGCGTATTTTGTAGCTCAGCAAATGACGGACAACTTTGGAAGCTCTCATAATGGCGAATACTTAGACCTGTCAGCACCGAACCAGGCATTTGCACCTCAGGTAAAGGCTCGGTTGCCATCATATGTAGTTTAGACAGGCGCATACCACTTTTTGAAAATACGTCGGGGAATAAAAGCTTGACATCTCGCCCACTACACACAATCGCTTTGGGGGCCATATAATGCTCACCTCGGGTATCTTGTAGCACGCATTGATTGTTGCGAATATCACAATCTTTGATGGTAGTCAAAGGACGGTAATCTAAATTATAGGTATGAGTAAGGTGCTCAATGAGGCGATGAATCATTTGGCGGGGTTCTACCGTGATCTCTTGCGGAAACAGTAACCCTCCCACACAATAATCCCTCTGTATATTAGGAAACCTTTTCTGGCACTGAGCCTGTGTCAATAATTGAGAAGTATATCCATTACCCTCATGAATGGCCTGCATTTCTTGGAGCACCTGCAACTCGAGCGCACTGGAAGCCAGGTAAGTAGAGCCATTGTTTCTCACCGAAATATCTGCTTCTTGCTGTAGGGCCTTATAAATATCCATCGCTTCGCGCCCATATTGGTGCCAACGATTCAAATCCATCCCCGAAGGAATGATTTGCCCAAAGTTTCTCACTGTAGCCTCATTGGGTGCATTGTCTTTTTCTACCAGTAATACCTTAAGCCCTTTTTTGAGTGCAAAATAACTGTGAAATGTGCCCAAGGCACCCGCGCCCACCACGATTAAATCGTAATTTTTCATAAGCTGGTTTTTAGTTGCCTCTCAACAAATACACTTTAAATAAAGAAGCCTCTGCATCAAATTTATTTTCTACCGAGTGAGGAATTGCGCCGTCAAAATACAACGTATCACCGGGCTGAAGTTCTAAGATTTCTTCATCTAAACCATAATGAATCGTTCCTGTGAGTACATGCAAAAGCTCCATAGCATCGGTAGACGTAGGAGGGCGATAAGTATTGGGGGCTACTTTTACGATGTTGGCCCGGATATTTATATTAGCAATCCCTTGTGATACCAAGCTTTCGTAGGTGAGTCCGGGAGAGTCTTCCCGAGTTTCAGATTCACCTTCGCCACTTCGAATCAATATGTAAGGTTCAGGGCCTGTGTCATTTACAGGTTTTACTAATTCGGACATGGGTACATCCAATGCGATAGAAATATTATGCAAAACTGGTAGGGAAGGGATGGTGCGAAAATTCTCGATTTTGGAGAGTAGCCCAGTGGTAATCCCACTTTTTTCGGCCACATCTTTTAACGTTAGCTTTTGATCCTTGCGGATTTCTCTGATTTTTTGTCCGACTTTGCCTAGAGCGTCGCTTTTCATAAGTTAATTAGGAGTTAAAAAGGGTCGTGCTATTGATTTTTAAAGGTTGAAAGAAAGTAAACTTTATGGTCAAGAAGGCTGGCTTCTTAAAGTGCATAACTATACATATTACGATTATTTTCTGAAAATATACGAGTAAATGCCGTGATCTATTGCAATATGGGGATATTTTGATTTGTTATTTTACCAATAGTCAATTTATTTGAATATGAATAAAATGATTTTTAACTTGGTTTCATACCAAAAACTTCATAAATCCGTAACTAAACATATCTAAGTTTATAAATAGTAAAAAAATGGCAATAAAACTTGTGGTGTTTGATATGGCTGGTACTACGGTGAACGATGCAGACAATGTACACCAAGCCTTACAAAACGCTTTGCAGAAGGCAGGGTATACTGCCACGCGTGACGAAGTGAATGCCTTTATGGGATATGCGAAGCCTATTGCCATCCAGTATTTGTTACAACACAAAGGGGCGGCTGCCGATCAGGTGGCCAATCAGACTTACATTGAACAAATTCACCAGGATTTTGTGAAAGAAATGGTGGATTTTTATCGATATAATCAGCACGTGTGTGAACAGCCTTTGGTAAGAGAAACTTTTCGAGAGTTGCGAAAAAGAGGGATAAAAGTAGCCATTGATACGGGGTTTTCCCGAGAAATTGCTGACGTCATTATGGAACGCCTAGGTTGGAAACAAGATGCTATTTTTGATTATTCAGTAACCAGTGACGAAGTGCCTAAGGGACGGCCACATCCTGATATGATCTTGAAGGCTATGGAGCAGGTGGGTATTCAAAATGCAGACGAAGTAGCCAAAGTAGGCGATACTATTTCGGATATGGAGCAAGGCAAAGCGGCCAAGTGTAAGTTTGTAATAGGGGTAACCACTGGAGCCTATACCAAAGAAGAACTTGCCCCTTATCAGCCTACCCATTTGGTGGATTGTTTATTTCAAGTAATAGAAATCATCGATCAAGAAATTGAAGAGCAAGTGGCTTAAGTATATTGATATGGCGGTATTGTTGGATAAAGCATTGATACTTTGAACAACTTTTATTGTATGGCTCTGCTGTGTTGATGGCCCCAATAGAATCGCATACGTGTCAACTTAAGCTTTGTAAATTTAATCGCTTTTTAAGGACTTTTATTCCTTAATCAGTAATGTATCTATTTAAAAACCAAGTATCTACAGCCTCAACAGCCCTTCATTTTTTTCTGTAGCCAAAAAAACGAAGCAAAAAAGGC
>DMXI01000049.1 GCA_003483885.1 Microscillaceae bacterium | reverse complement strand
CTTAGTTGATACTTGACTTCTTCGGTAAAAGCATGGGGAAAAAATTCATCAATTCTGAACACCCAGATCTGACAGGTAGGGTGTTCAGAATTTTAAAAAAACTCCCTGCGTTTTTGGAATTAAATTATTTGAAAAAAAGCACAACCTCGATTACCTTTTCTAAAATACAAAAGTATTCTTAGAAATCTAGGGATTCCTCCTTTGAAGGAGGTGCCGTTTACGGCGGAGGATGTTAGTTGATGTCTATCTACTTGATTATGAAGCGCTAAACATCCTCCTTAGTCCTCCCTCAAAGGAGGATTTCTCGGCCTAACTACTTGAGCTTTTATTTTTTCAATGGTAATGATCAGCTTTTATATTTTGATTATCAAAAATAAAAACGTAGAGAAGAAATTCATTGATTCTGAACAGCCTATCTGACAGGTTTCCAAAACCTGTCAGGTCTAAAGTTTAAAAAGAAAATTCATTAAACACCCGCAACGGTAGTGGAGGATTATAAATTGATGAATGATGAATTATTTCCCACTCTTTGGTGAGTGTTATCTCGTAGCAGCGTACCTCTTAAAACGAATTTGCGCCTTGGCTGCCAACTGACTATCAAAATACAGTTCTTGCCCTTTGAGTAGCACAAACGATTGTTTTTTGTGAGGTTGAATCGTTACATCTTGAATGATTTTCCCAGCTTTTTGAATCCTCACATTGAAACTGTTTTCACTAAGGTTTTTTACTAAAGCCACGCTTTTTTCACCCGAATAAGGGTTGATGGCACCGTCTTGTCCAGGGCCTTTCCCAGTAATGCACATGCTTTGCGAGGGTTTTAAAACCAGCACAGAATCTTGGGTAACAGCACAAGCCTGAAGCAGAATAAAAGCGAATAAAAGTAGATTTTTCATGGTATATCTTTTAAGATTGGGTATAAAGTTTTAATACATAAGTGAAAAAACCTGCTTTTGTTTATAGAAGTAATGCTTTTTTGAGCTTTAGGGAGTATAAAAGAGAAGTGAAGGGAGAAAAGGCAATCAATTGTTTGGTATTACAATAAAGCAATACCAAACCTTGATGTGCAAGCCCTTAAGTCATTTTAAGACCAAAGCCAAGCGAAACATTCTTTCCTGATTAAAGCCTAACCCCCACCAATGTGATATCATCTCTTTGTTGAGCCGTTTCCTGGTAGTCTTGTAAGGTTTTCAATAATCGCTGTTTTTGAGTTTTTAAAGGCAAACTGGCGAGTTCTGCCAACAATTGCTTTAGGCGTTTATGTGTAAAATTTCTTCGTTTGGGGTTGGGAGTATCAGCGTATCCATCGGTGCCAAGGTATAGCGTATCTCCCCGTTGTAGTCTTAAGATATGTTTGGTGAAAAAACGGTCGTGATCACCTCGCCAGCCAGCGATAGATTTTCGATCTCCCAATAGTTCTCCCAATTGCTGCTGACTTGTATAATACAACGGACGCTTGGCCCCAGCAAACTGTACTTGTACCAAATCTCCGTGGTATTCCAAACAACACAAACAAACATCCATACCGTCGGCATTATCAGTTTCATCTTGCTTTAGCGCCTGACCAACCCCTTTGTGAAGCAACGCCAAAATTTCGGCAGGGTCATAAATGCTTTTTTCGTTGATAATCTCATTCAACAAAGCATTGCCAATCATACTCATAAAAGCCCCTGGCACTCCGTGTCCGGTGCAGTCTACCACCGCCAGAATAATATGAGTACTGGTTTGGTTCATCCAGTAAAAATCACCTGATACCACATCCTTGGGAAGATATAACACAAAAAAATCGTTGAAAGTATCAGCCAACTTTTTTTCCGATATCAAAATGGCTTGCTGAATTCGCTTGGCATAGTGAATACTGTCCATAATTTGTCGGTTAGTCTGGCTTATTTCTTTCAAAGCGTCATTGAGTTCACTGGTACGCTCTTTTACTTTATACTCTAGGTTTTCGTAAAGCAAGGCATTTTCAATAGAAATAGCCATTTGAGCCGAAAGTGTATTCAATACCTCCAGACGCTTAGGCGTAAAAGCTCCTGTAGTGAGGTTGTTTTCCAGATAAAACAGCATACTGAGGGTAGACATGCGATATACAGGATAACATAACACCGACTTAGGCTGCGTTGATTGAATGTAAGTATCATTGGCGAACTTTTCATCTTTAGAAGCCTCGTCCAATACCAACACTTGTTGACTGCGGGCTACATAATTTATAAGCGATACAGGCACTTCATGGCTTTGGGAGAGTAGCACTGGCTCTTCCATTACCTGAGCGGTATTGGCATCACCTATTACTTTTAGCCACAGTTCCCCTTCCTGGCTTTCAATCAGGTAGCCTTTTTCGGCGCCCGTGTTTTCAATCACGATATGCAGCATTTTCTCAATCAAGTGCTCAATCTTTACTTCTTGAGACAGCGTTTGAGAGGCTTTCAGGATAGAGTCCAAGTCCAGTATTTCAGCATGGCCACTATTGGAGTCGTCCATAGAAGTAGACGCTGCATGCTTGACCGTGGTGGTAGCCATAGCGCCTGCATTGTTGTACATTTTACTGACAAAACGAGGATACTTTTGGGCCATCGCATCTGCTTTGGCCTGTGCACCCCAGTTTTTATACAATTGAAAAGCGCGTTGTACATAAAGGGTCGCAAAGTGCTCTTTTGCTTGTGCCAGCCAAAACTTGGCAGCTAATTCACTTAAGAGTGCTTCATCTTTTAAAAATTCACTCTGTTTGGCTTGTTTGATAGCTTCATCGTACAAAGTCATCGCCTGTATTATATCTCCAGTAATGCGGGCCTTTTCGGCCTTGAGACCTTTGTGCAAATGCTCAAAATTGTAAGGAGCACTGGTAGCAAGCAGGTGTAGTTCTTCTATGCATTCATCAATAATACCTTTGTATTCAATTTGGGTGGCTTGGTCAGCATCGCTATAAAGGTGACTAAGTATAATCCCACTATAAAAGAAGTATTCACTGCGAAACTGTAGGTCAGTCCCTCCCGTACCCGATTCATCCACCCACTTGGCGCGTTCGTGTACATAGGGCAAGCCCTGTTCGTATCGTTCAAACAATACACATACCTGGAGCGTATAGCAAGGCACAAAACTCCACATCATGGCGCTTTTACCGTCGCCAAATAAGTCAAAATTCTGTTGAGTAATTCCCTCTTCATCCGTTTGGTCCAGGCTATCAAAACTCGTAATGTCCTTGGTTTTTCCTTGCAAACACTGCAACACCCCCTGTACCAATTCGGCGTGGGCCAGAATAGGTATGTTGTTGATTTTTCGCAAAAATGGCAGGGCGATTTGCAAGGCATTGAAAGCCTCTTGAATGTTTTTAGGAAAGCTATAACGAATCGCTACACCACAGGCAAAACTTGCATATACATTGTCACCAGTCTCTAGCCCTATTTTAAATGTTTCTAAAAAATGAGCGTTGGTGAGTGGCTTTCTCAAGCTTTGCATAAAACTATTAATATGGTGAATCTTACAACGCAGGCTTCCTATTTTGAATCGTTGTTCGTTCAGACGCATAGCCAGGGAAGCGTAGCGATAGGCGACATCGTAGTTTTTTAGGCTGGATTGAATCAAGGCGTTAAACACATACGCATTGGAAATATATTCGTTAGTTCCATGTTCAATAGACATATTTACTACTCGCACCGTATAAAAACCCAATACTTGGGGGTGGGTAAGGATAATAGAATCTAATACCCAGCAAATGATCTGAGATTGAATGCGCACTTCTTCGTCTTGCATTTCGGGCAAGTGCTCAAGGTCTTCGATCGAGTGAGTTTCCATATAAGCCGCATACTTGGCAAACTCTTGTTCGGTAGCTTTGGCATAAGCCTCTACCTGATCCAGACGCTGTACTGGCATTCCAAAATGGTTCAAAGCTTCTACTGCCAACTCGCAGGCCTGAGCGTATAATCCTTGCAAAGAGAGTTGCGCCAACTGAATGGTATAAATTTCGGCCTGGTGGGTTTTATCACGGGCTTTTTCCAAGGCTTGAGCCAGGTATTGTTGCGATTCTTCAAAATTGCCCAATAAAAAAGCGGTTTCCCCTTTTTGTTTGTACAATTCAAACGTTTGCTCATATAAATTTTCCCAAGGATTTTGTGCTTGCAACAAGACAATGGCTTCGTCAAAAAATAAGGCAGCAGATTGATAAGCGGTTGATTTCTTTGCTTTGATGCCGGCACGCAAATTCACTTGAATCAACAAGTTTTTTTCTTCTAAATCTTCAATCAGGTTATTGCCTGCATTGAAATAATTGGCAATGTCACAAATTGATTCTTCTATGTACTTGGGAGAGGTATTTTGGTAAATATGACGGCCAATCGTGAGGTTAATTGTCTGACGTTCCGGGGTGGTCAACAAGCCATAAGTAGCCTGATGAATTTTATCATGCATAAACTTAAAGAATGGCTTGGCGTCCAGATTGGTTTCCAGTACCATTTTTTGCTGGTATACTTTGTAGTACTCGTCCAGTGGTTGGATCAATCCCGCCGTAATGGCTTCCCACAGGTGTTGCAGCAAAAGCGTTTTGCTTTGTTGTTGAATGACCGACAAAGTGTGCAAATCGAACTGATTACCTATACAAGCTGCTAACTTGAGTATTTCTTGAGTCTTGGCCGATAGTTTTTCTATCTTTTGGGTCATTAGGCGTACCACATTATCGGCCATTTGTTGCTGCTGGATTTGGGCTACCTCCCAAGTCCATTGGTTGTTTTGGTGGTCAAAAGTAAGTAAGCCATCCTCATAAATTTGTTTGAGCAATTGGGTAGTAAAAAAGGCATTCCCGATGGTCTTTTCAAATATCAAAGCCGACAAACGACTCACATGTTCGCTGTTTTCACTACCCAAACTGTCCTTCACTAACTCGTTTACCGAGGCTTCCGATAAGTTTTGAAGTTTAATCTCAGTAATAGCCACCGTCTGTTTTCTCAACTCCTCGCGTGTAAGGGCAAAAGGGTGCGAAGCATCTACCTCGTTGTCACGATAAGCCCCAATGATGAGAAAATACTGATTAGATTCATCGGTCATTAGTAACTTCAGCAAATTGAGCGATGCCAGGTCGGCCCATTGGAGATCATCCAAAAACAAAATCATTGGATGCTCCTTGGTAGAAATCACCCTTACGAAGTTTTGCATCAATAAATTGAACCGGTTTTGGGTTTCCTGTGGGCCTACTTCGGGTACTTCAGGCTGTTCGCCCACAATCAGTTCCAGGTTGGGGATTACCTCACTGAGCAATCGTCCATTGTTGCCCAGGGTTTCTTGAATGAGGGTACGCCAGGTTTGCAATTCATCGTTTTGCAGGGTGAGCAAATAGGCACAAAATTGATTAAAGGCCTGATTGATTGCTGAGTAGGGAATGTCTCGTTGGTATTGGTCGTATTTTCCACTGATAAACCTGCCTTGCTTTTGAGTAATGGGTTTGTGGATCTCGTTGACCAGAGCCGATTTTCCAATTCCAGAGTATCCAGTAACCAATAGTAGTTCCTTGGCCCCACCAGTGATACGGTCAAACACCGATAAAATGGTGTTTATTTCATCTTCGCGTCCATAGAGCTTTTCTACGATTTTAAATTTACCCGAAAAATCTTGTTGCCCTAACTTAAAGAGATCAATCTTGCCGTTGGCCTTCCACTGTTGCAGGCATTGCTCCAAGTCGTATTTAAGGCCAAAAGCCGACTGGTAACGATCTTCAGCATTTTTGGCCAACAGGCGCATAATAATCATAGACAGTACCTCAGGGATTTGAGGGTTGACTTTATGCGGGGGAACGGTTTGTTTGGCCAGATGGGCGTGCACCAATTCCATTGAATTGTCGCCCTTGAAGGGGAGTTGTTGCGTAAGCGCCTCATACAAAGAAACTCCTAAAGAATACAGATCGGTGCGATAATCTACTACCCGATTCATGCGACCCGTTTGTTCGGGAGAGATGTAGGCCAGGGTACCTTCCAAGGTATCCAAATTACCCAAATGAGGCATCTTGACATCGATACGAGAAGAAATACCAAAATCAATAATCGTGGTAGCCAGTGTTTCAGGGTTGACGAGTATGTTATTGTTATTGATATCTCGATGAATGATTTGGTGTTGGTGAATTTCCCCCAAAGTTTGACTTACAGAAATTCCTATTTTCAAGCAATCCTCAATGGGAATGACTGTTTTATTCAACAGCGAAGAAATGGCCTCACCTTCTACATATTCAAGCACCAATGCGTCGGTCTCTTCTATTTTTACTTGTCCCAAAGCTTTTCTTATCCCTTGAATATCAGCATCTTTTACAATTTCGTATTCATTTTTGAAATAAGACAATTGCTTAAGAGTGGGTATTGGTGCTGGGAACATTTTGATCACCACCGGAAAACCATAGTTACTTTTTTCCTGGTAATAAATGATTGAATTATTTCCCTTATAAATAGGTGATAAAGTATCGAATGACGAAATCATAGGTTCGTAATGTTTAGTTATTTGGAGGCATAGCCTGCATCAAAAGCTGGTGTTTGGACTAAATTTGTGAATTTTATATAGCAACTAGTGTGGAGGTGATTTTACGATAATAATCTTCAATATGTAAAAATTTAGCTACTTATGTTATCAAATGTTCAGTTTTTCTTATTGCAGGGTGCAGTAGTTTTAGGAATAAAATAATAGAAAGGATTAACCTCACCCTAGCTAAAAAACGAAGGTGATGAGTAAAAGATGCCTGAGAAGGTTTTTTTGTAAAGATGAGGTTGATCTGATGCTGTAATTAGCATATTTGTAAAAGGGTGGTTTTTAGACTTGGATAGTAATAATTCACAAGACATACCATATCTTTGTAGGTTTCATCTCCTGAGTAAATGAGTTGTTTTTCAGGTGAATACCACATCATTGATAGGTTAAAAAATAAGTGCTTACTATGCGAAAATTACTGTTAATATGCTTTCTATTCACGGTTTATGGTGCGCAAGCTCAATTCACAAAAAAATTACCTAATGGTCTCTATCATTTTATTGATTATGAGGAGAAAGCAGTGACTAAATTAGGAGTTTGGAAAAAGGCAGAAGATTTTACTTCTCAAAAACGGTTTGTCAAGGTACAAGATACTACCGGTAAAGACTTCTTACTCAATCGTAATGGTACCCTTTATCGGGTGGCCTATACTCCTAAAGACTTTCATTCAGCAATAGAAGCGCTCGATTTGAGAAACCAAAACCTAACAGCCTTGCCTGCGCAAATTTTCCAGTTTACGCAACTGAAAATACTGATGCTTAGTTTTAATCAGTTAAAAAGTTTGCCGGCTGAAATTGGCCAACTGCGAAACTTAAAAGAACTTCACATCTTAGGCAACCAATTGCTTGAATTGCCCGACGAAATCGCCAACCTTACCAACTTGACGCACTTGAACTTAAGGGGAAATAAGAGCTTGATTCAATTGACCACTAGTATTGGGAAGCTCCACCATTTGCAAGTATTGAACTTATCCTGGAATAAACTCACTAAACTACCTGCCGAAATTGGTCAACTCAAAAACTTGCAAACCTTAGATGTAAGTTGGAATAAACTTAAAGAATTGCCTGCTACTATTGGACAATTGAGCAAGCTACAAAACTTGCTGGTATGGGAAAATCAACTCCAGAGACTACCCGCACAGCTTGGGCAACTCAGAAACTTAACAGCCCTGAATGTTTTTAGTAATCAATTGACCGAGTTACCTGCCGAAATTGGTCAACTTACAAACCTGGTCTGGATCAATGCAGACAACAATCGTCTTACCCGCTTGCCCGCAACGATTAGCCAACTAAAAGAAATAACGGGCTTAAGGTTACTCAATAACCAACTCACCCGATTACCCAAGGGCATTGTAGCACTCAAAAAACTACAAAGTACAGACCTGCGTGATAACCCCATGACAGAAAAGTACCAACAACAACTCAAGCAATGGTTACCTCATTGTAAGTTTAGTTTCTAATCATATTATTAGACATTTTGGCTAAGGTTGGCCGTGAGGACTTGGCCAACGGCGTGATGGCCTTCGTTTGTGTCTCCACAAACGAAAAATATCTGGTAGTATGGTTTCTAATATATCTATCCGCAAACTTGCCCCACCATACTTAACTATTAATCATTATTTCGGGAGCAAATAGCCTGACAAAGTAGAGACTATTTGATAAAATTCTATCGATGTATAAGCTTGGGCAGTTACTAAATAGAGGAAATATGTTTACTTGTTTTTATGTTGATAATCAGTGTATTACTTAGAAGGTGTTCAACTGTTGAGGTGGTGAGTCGCAAGTATCTAATAAAAAAATAAAGTCTCAGATACTCGAATGAGACTTCTGCCAGCAGGTTTTATCTTACCTTTACTTTAAATTCCGATAAATCAATACTAGTAAATAATATGACCAAACGAAGCCCTTTTTTGAAAGAATAATTTCTTTTCGTAGAAATCATAAAATCTTAATGAATCATGTAAAAATTTAACATAAATATCTACAGGTTTATTAACAATTTCCGCAAAATTTTATCAGACATACTTTATTTAATCAATCAGCTTTATTATGAGTATTTATACTTACTTTTTTAAGTATTTACCCTTATGTTTGTAGACTACAAACAAAAACAAATAGAGAGGATTAAACTGAAAAAACTAACAACCGAAAACGAATGCTAATTAACTACTACAAATTACGAATTAGAAAAGCTGGTTACATTTTTAACAATAGTGATCCAGAAAACTAACACAATATGATGGTGCTTTACCATCCAGCTAACTATACTAAACATTTGAATAACATAAGAAAGTATGCCTAAATACACTGCCCTTTAGAAGTCTGGGTTTTATAGTTTTTTGAGCAATCAAAAAATACTTTTATGACCTCAGGCTATGTTTCCCTCGCTTGATATAAATCTCCCATAAAACCAAGAACAACTGAGTGACCAGTGCATAAAGCCATGCTTTAAAAAGTATTCTATATCCACATTAAACACAAAACATATGCAAATGAACCTTAAAAATACGACTATGAGTTCGAGGAGGTGGCTCAATATCAAATTGAGATCCGTCTTACTTCTAACCCTTCTATCAGGGCTGAGCGGCATACTCTTGGCCACTGGAGTAATCCCGCTTAAACCTTTACTTTATAAGAAAAAATCACCAGTTGCCGTCAAAGCATCTGATGTGACATTTACGCATACCACCGAAAACATTTGTGCCGGGGGAGGGATCGTAAATCTAAGTGACATTGTCATCAATGAAGTAAATGCCGATGATTTTGTAGCAGGGAAGGGAACCCTGGTGCTGCGTTTTACCGATCCTAATATTGCATTTACCGGAAGCCCCACAGTAACGATTACAATTGCAGGGAGTCCTTCCAGATCCAGCATATCGAATGTGGCCCTCACAGATGGGAAAATTCAATTTGATTATAATTTCGCGACTCAAACGACCAGAACGGACATCGAGGCCATTACCATTAGTGGGTTAGAAGCGCAAGCGACCGACTTGGTAAGTGGTAGTGCTTCTATTAAAATAGCGGGTGATTTGGGCAACATAAAAGGACTGGATGCCACCAGTGTATTAAGAACCGTAACTACCACAAATCCTGCGGCAGCACCTGCTATCCAAGGCTTCAATGTGGTGTATGATGGGCAAACAGTTACGTTTGAGGTGCCCGCCATCACTGGTGCTACCTCTTACCAGTGGGATCTTAACGATCCTGGAGGGGCATTGACCGTATCAGGAGCATCTGATCAACGTACCATATCTTATGTAGTAGCATATACCGGGGGAGCTAGCCTCACCGCGGGCTTGCGGGTACGAGGGGTGAATGGTTCGGCTTGTAATGGCGCATATTCTGAGGCACACGAAATCTCAATTTATAATCCAGCCAATGCCGCTGTAGGAGATTTTGAAGATCCCAAAGTACACCTAAATATTCCGCACGAGAGGGTTTGTGTAGGAGTAACCTCGATAAATGTAGGAGATATCGTGATTACCGAGATAGCAAATACCGACTTTGTTCAAAACACTCAGAACTCTGCCGGACTTTTTCTAGACGCGGTAGGTTTCACCTTAGATGAAACAGTAACGCCGAATATTACCATAGAAATCAATGGTGGAACCATTGCAGGAACCAATCCTAGATTTCGTGACTATACTACCATTACTGGAAGATTAACCCGTCAGTTTTTATTCAACTATAATTTGACTGGTTCCGATGCTGGTATCGATAAAATTACCATTAGTGGTTTAAGGGTAAATACGACCGCTACTACCACGGCTACTACTAATATTCGTTTAAGGGAGCGGGAAGAACCACTTGGGCTTAACTTTGGTAATGTGATGGCCAAAATAACAGTGCAAGATGTACCCGATGGTACTGGTACAATTACTGGTGCAAACAATATGGCCGTTGGAGAAACCGCAACTTTTACAGTGGCGGGGATTACTGGTGCAAATGCTTATCAATGGACTGTGCCAGCAGGATTTGTTGAGGGAGGCAATACCATTGTGACTTCAACTGGGTCTATTACTTTGACCGCCAATAGTGAGGTAGCTTCAGCCAACTTAACGGTAAAAGGAATTAATACCAATCTAAACCCAAGTTGCGAAGGGACTACTGCAAGTCATACCGTTACGGTTGCAAATCCTGTAAGTTTTACCACACCCTCGCTTAATATTTGTGTAGGCACCGAAAAAGTGTTGGGTGACATTATCATTACTGAGAATGCGCTCAACGGAATTTTGAGTTTCAACAATAACCGAACCCTGACTTTAAGTCTCCCTAATACCAACGACTTTGAGTTTGTGACCACTGCACTGCCTACCATTACCAGCACCAATGGAGCCTTTAATATTACTGGGAGAACTTTTCTAAACTCTGGTAACGGCACCAATGAATTCAGGTTTAACATTTTGTTTCCTGCGGCTTCTGAAACTACGCTCGAGACCATTACCATTGCAGGACTCCGAATAAAAGCGAATGCCGGGGCCTCTGGTACTGCCAATATAACGGTTGGCAGCAATGCCGTAAATCAAATTAGAGGCTTATCGGCAGGTGACATATTGGCTACCATAGACGCTGATCCACTTCCAGGAGCAGTGAGCTTTGACAATCCTCCTACATTTATTTGTAATGATGGGGCAAATAATACTTTTAACCTTACCAATAACCCCGCAATCACGGCTTATGAGTGGGATTTACCTACAGAGCTTGATACGCCTACGCCAATTTCTGAGACCAATACCATTGCCATCAGTTCAGTAGTTGCAGGCACCTATACCCTACGGGTAAGGGGTAAAAACAATGCCACTGGATGTGTAGGACCTTGGGCAACCCGAGAAGTAATTGTGAAAGATAGAACCCCCGAAGATATCAGTGCTGTTACGCCTAGTGGCCCAGCCCTTATTAGAGTAAATTCTACCAATAACACATACTCGATCAAGCCCATTGGCAACGTGAGAGCTACCAATGGTTATTTGTGGGAGTGGAGCTGGATTGATGGTGGGGGTAATACGCAAACCCGAACGGCTACTACGACGGTCAACACTTTAGATTTTGATGCAAACGGTATTCAAGCAGGAGCCACTGTGAGCCTTGCGGTGAGAGGAGAGTCTGATTGTGGCGTTTCGGGAGCTGCTTCCGCAGCACTGACAATTAATGTAGAAATTGGAGGAATCAATGTACCCACCCCCACAACACTGAATGTGTGTGCAGGTAATGGCCCAAAAAACCTGGATTTGATTGTACTGACTGAGCGAGAGCCAGGAGCTTTTCAGACGGGAATGGGAAGTATTGATTTTGCCTTGGATAATACGACAGATTATACGCTGGAAGGAACCGCCCTGGCAACATTTTCGGGAACAGGGGCCAGTGGTAGTGCCACTATTAGCGGAGGCGTATTGACACTCACTTATGACTTTACTGCCACTTCGGCTTCGGTGATCAATAGCATCATTATTTCTAACATTCAGGTAAGCGCCACAAGCGATGCTGCTACGACCAATCTAACCCCTACCAATATAAGTGCAGGCAATAACAATGAGCATTTGACTGGTATTACCAATAGTACGATTTTGGCCGTGGTTGATGGTCTTGCTTCGCCTACAATCTCTACTACTTTTGATACCAAACCTCCCTCAAATACAGTGTGCGAAGGTGGTATGCTTACATTTGGAGTGACTCCGGTGATGAATGTGAATTATTTATGGACAGTGCCTACTAATTACAATGTAACAGGGATGAATGGAGCAAGCCTGCAAACATCGAGTGAGATCACTGTAACCATTGGGGCTGGTGCTCAAAGTGGAGCCATTGCTCTAAAGCTTGAAAATGACAATGGAGATGGTTGTACAAGTGCGACCATTAGCGAAAACATACAAGTGATTCCTCCGCCTGCCGCTGCTACTGCTATCAACGGAAATCTGGATATGTGTGAAGGCACTCCCACCGTTTATTCAGTAAACCCTATTAGCGGTGCAGATGTATGTGTATGGACTTTTAGAGATGGAGGAAGGGTAGTATTAGAAGAGACTACCACGAATCACTTCGTTTCTTTTGATGCAACCAATGTATTTGAAGTGACTGATCCAGCCACTTTAGGTAGCAAGAATATTACATTAACCGTTTTTGGACGATCTACCGCTTGTGGTGATGGTACGCCAAGTACACCGATTACCATCAACGTAAAACGGAATAATGTAGTCATTACTAATACCAAGGTAGACTACACCATTAGAGATAGGGCTGAAACATTAACCGCTACTGCTAATGGAGCCACAATTACCGATGCCATATTCACTGGACCAGGGGTAAGGCAGAGTTTTTCGGGGAGTTTTTTATTTTACCCTAGTCAGGCTGGGGTAGGAGAACACACCATTGTTTGCCTATATACTGATCCAGTGACTCAATGTGCAGGACGTGGCGAAATTACTTTTCGGGTAGCAGGAGTAAACGCACTAGGTTTGCTGGAAAAATATTGCCGTGATGCCGGCAAAGATGACTTCTTTGTGAGAAAGGTTTTATTGAACCGATTCGTGAATACCAATACCCGTACGATACGCTATATTCACAGTTTGAGGGCTTTAAATGGTCTGGAAGTGGATGTAAGTCGACCTAATAATGCACGGATTGATAATAGCCATGGCGCAATTTTGAATTATGATGATGCTCGTCGTAGCGAAACTTTTTACTATAATTTTAACCCAGCTACGGTAACAGGAAATTCAGCCCGAATAATTGCCAATGTAGTAGAGGCAACTTACATTAGGTTAGGTTCAACAGCACCCTATATCTTGGACCCAGGCTCTGTGATAAGAACTACTCAAGATTTGGTAGATGATTCGAACACTCCAGCATTAGAGCTAATCAATATAGTGGATGTTCCTCAACCAATTATTGATGTACCTTTAGGGGCCGCTTGTGCGGATAATTCTACCGAATATACATACAGCGTTGACAACCATCCCCCAAATACGGCTACCGTAACCACAACTTATGCCTGGGCCATTACCCCCGCCGCCGCTGGAGAATTTATTGGAGGGAATACTGGGCAAACAGTAAGAGTTCGCTGGAGCACAGCAGGCAATCATACCCTTACGTTAACCGCCAACCGTGATGACGATGGAACCTTTTGTTCTAATAATGGGAGTGCATCTATTCGGGTAGAGGCTTTGCCTAGTTTTGATTTTAGTGCTACCAGTGCTGGAGCGCCTGCAAATACCTCAGCAAACTTACCTGATGCTTGTCAAAGGTCTATCACAAGTTATGCCGCCAGTGTATCCTCCTTTACAAGTTATAGTTGGACAGCTACCAATGGAAACATTCAGGGAAGCAGCAATGGAAGCACTGTAAATGTAGAATGGACTGGCACTGGTACAGGAACTTTATCGCTAACGGCTACCAATAGCAGTGGTTGTTCACAAACTGTGACTGGAACTGTAAACATTCTGGAAACCATTGGCTTTTTGGCAAACCAAAGAATAGAAACCTGTAAGAACACACCAGGAGTAGTATATCAGATTCAAGATCCTACTCCGGGTACAGGTACCATTACCTGGGGAGTAACTGGAGGTACGATCACTGCTTCGGATGCTACCAGCGCAACCATTACCTGGGGCAATACTGATCGAGGAACGGTCACCGTTACTGAAGACATTCCTGGGTCTTGTAATACGGTACAAACCTTAGACGTAGCCATTCGTGATTTGCCAGTAGTGGCTATTGATGTAGAAACAGCCTATTGTGCCAACGTAACCACGAATCCGACATTAACTCCAAGAGTCAACGGGAGTACTACGCTACCAAGTGGTACGGCAAGTTATGCTTTGAACAAACTTGGGTCAACCGATGATTTGTCTGGTTTTGTAAACGCCAGCACCAATGAACTAGACATCCGAGGGTTGATAGCAGCTGGAGTAGCAGGAGGAGCAGGCCCCGGAAACTATCAAATCCAATATGAGTTTACCAACTCAGGAGGGTGTAAGGGTGCTTCGGCGATTATAGATTTTGAGATTACCTCTGCTCCCGATGTGGCTTTTAGTTTTGTAAGCAAACCCACCCAAGGGTACTGTGAGAATGGGGGCAGCATACGAATAAACCCAAACATTACGGGCGGGAGCTTTACTGTTATGTTGAATACGACCACTGTAACCCCTACCATTACCCAGGAAACGAACGGTGATTATAGTATAGATATCAGCACGTTGACACCGTCAGCATCGGATTATACCATTACCTACACCAGAGACATCGGAAATAGCTGTAGAGCTACTTCTCTACCACAAACTTTTAAAATACTAGAGTTGCCTCGCATTAGTTTTAATTTGCCAGCGACTCGTGGTTGTATTAGAGATGGGGGCGTAATTGATCTAACCGCTACCGTGACCGAAGTGGGAGGAGGTCCTATAACAGTGAGCGCGCCTTTTACTGGGGCAACCGATGGCTCAAGTGCCTACTTTGAGGTAAAAAGACCTGGCAGAACGAGTTTTGAACGACTGACTGGTGGTGATTTTGACCTTGGAAATCCCAGTGGAGCGGCTACACCTCCTACGACTACCGCGGATTGGAATTTGTTGGCAGGCGATTATGAATTTAGATTGGTGTATACTGCCAGCACTGCCAATGGTAGCTGTGTTGCCAACTCTGTTGTGCGAAAACTTACGGTAGAATCATTGCCTTTGGTAGATTTTACGGGGTTAGATGCTTCCTATTGTATAGAGACAGGCCGGGTAAATTTGACTCCAATAATAGATAATGGTAATACAATGGTTTCAAGTGGTACTGGACAGTTTACAGTATACTTGCAGAGTAGTCCAACGATGCCATTGAAAACCCTGACTGGAAACTCTTTTGTAACAAGCACAAACAGTAGTGTTACAGATGGTTTAGACGTGGGGGACTACATCATAGAATATTCTTTTACAAATGATAAAACGTGTCGTGAAGTTTCTCAAAGAAAACAATTCTCAATTGTAGTGGTTCAGCCAGTTGATTTTTCGTTGCAATCTACTATTGACAAATTTTGTATAGATGCTTCTAGTGTGGGATTTAACCCTGATCGAACCGGAGGCTTCTTTACGATTCAAAACACTACGATAGCAAGTGCCCCCATAGTGTTGAATAGAGGGATTACAAGTGTAAATATAGACCAACTTGCCGTTAATGAGGTAGACCGACTAGGGACTTATTCGGTAACTTATACCTTTGAGGAAACTCTGGGAGGTAGTAACTGTACGAGTGAAATGATCAAAACTGCTGTTTTTGAGATTGTACCGTTGCCAAAGGTGAGCATTGTTGATATTATCCCAGGTGGTTATTGTACTCAGGTAACCGACCCCTTTCAATTGAAGGCCAGCATTAATAACGGAACCATTCCTCCACCAACAATTACTGCTGACCCGAATAATGTTTTCTTTCAAATAAGAAGAAAATCAGGAAAAAGAGGGACTACGCCTTTTATGAAACTTGTACTACCAGGCAGTACAACATTGACTGATGTATTTGATCCCCGAAGGCCCATTCCAAACGAGGCGCCTATTTTGCCCAATGCCTCTACGGATGAATGGAACGAATTGGTGGGAGAATATGAAGTAATGTATACTTATAGAGATGCAAATCTTTGTAGCAAAACCTCGGATCCAGTGATTATCAAAATTAATCCGCTGCCTAAGTTGTCTTTTACTGGTTTAGAAAGCACCTACTGCGATGATGTAGAGTTGGTTACGCTGATTCCTTTTGATGGAGAATCCAGGGTGAATTCTAATGTAACGTTTAAGTATCGTCGCCTTTCAGAAACCACTTTTAATCCTTTTGAACAAGGGTTTGCATTTAGCCCTAAAGATTTAGGAGCAGGAACTTATGAAATCGTACTGGAAAGTGATGCAAGTGTTTGTCAAAACACATCTAACCGGGATGGTATGGTGACTGTGACCATTAACCCCACACCTAAACAGGTAAAAGTGAGGGCAGTGCGGGATTATGACAAAAATACGGTAAAATTTGAGGCAACCGCTGGCAACGTGAGCGATCAATGGCAGTGGAATTGGGATTTCAGGGATGGCACTTCCAGCAACTTGCAAAACCCAATAAAAACATTGCCCAATGCTTTACCTCAAATCATCCGCTATAATTTGACTCCCTCTACTGAGCAAGGTTGTAAAACCTCGGTAATCAAGGATTTCAAAATAGATTTTAATGTAGAAGGTTTTTGTCTGGGAAGCCCCACCAGGTTTACCAATCAATCCATATTGACTGGAGATAAGATCGGGAGCATTACCTGGGATTTTGGAGATGGAAGCGCCAACATTACAGGCGATGTGGTCAACCACCAGTATCAGTCAGAGGGTACTTATTGGGTAAGCTTGACCATTACCACCGAAGACAACATTGCTACTTATGTATTACGCCGCCGTATTGATATTTTCCCAGTGGTTACCGTAACTGAGCGACAATTTTATACCGAAGATTTTGAAAGCGGCACCAATGGTTGGATTTCGCACGGGGTAGTAGATGTAAACCGAGTGGCGATTGATAGTACCAGTTGGAAGCTTAAGCAACCAGATGGTTTTTTGATTAGAAACAATACCGGAAATGCCTGGATTACTGATAACCGCGACAACCTTAATCGTGGAGCTACGAATGCCAACTACAATAGTAACGAACAATCGTATGTAGAAAGCCCTTGTTTTGATATTGGAGGGTTAACCAAACCTATGATTTCGTTCCGTTATTGGTCAGATACCGATAAAGGTGCCGATGGGGTGGTGTTGCTATACACCATTGATGACGGCAAAACCTGGCAACGATTAGGAACCCAAGATTTAGGGATAGATTGGTACGACACTACGCCAATTTTAGGGGAACCGGGCGACGCAAGTAGTACAATTGATGTAACGGCTAACTTAAGAGATCAGGGATGGTCGGGTAGAAGCAATATTGTAGCTGGAGAATGGCGTTTTGCCAGATATAGCCTGACTGAAGTGCTCATAAAAATGGAACAGTTGGGCATTACCAACCGAATAGTGCGTTTCCGAATGTCTTTTGGTAGCAATGATGACAACCCTCCTGGAGAAAACTTTGACGGCTTTGCCTTTGACAATATTGTAATTGGCAACCGAAACCGAGTTGTCTTGTTGGAGTACTTCATTAACGCAAGCATTGCTGATGCCGAAGCCAAAGATTTGGCAGTGAAAAACTTTCCGGAAACGGGTAATAAAAATGAAGTGATTAGTATTCATTACCATACAGGTTTTCCGGGGGCAGATGCCTTACATGACCAAAACGACAAAGACCCTAGTGGCCGTTCTTTTTACCACGGTATTAGGGAAGTACCTCGGGCAGTAGTAGATGGTTATTTTAACGATGTGGTGATTGGCCAATGGACGCAGGATTATTTTGCGGATCGTACTTTAATTGTGTCACCATTTAACATTGATATTGGACAACCCTCTGTTTCAGGAAATACGCTCAATGTATCGGCTGAGGTGAGAGCCTTGAGACAATTTGATCGCCCAGTAGTTATGCATGTAGTGCTGATTGACTCGGTTACAAATTCTGATGGCAAGGTGTTTTACAATGTTGTACGCAAAATGTTACCAGATGCCGCGGGTACTTATAAAGAAACCAACTGGGCCTTAGGAGATACCGAAAAACTTAATTTTAGTTGGAATATTGGTAATCTCAACCCTGAGACATTCCGAGTGGTGGTATTTGTAGAAGACTACCAGACGAAGGAAGTACACCAAGCCGCAGTTACCAGTGTGATAAGTAATCGTACCAATGAAAATCAAAGTGAGCATCCCGTCACTGCAGTGTCCGAAGATTTATTAAAATCAGGAGCTAAATTGTTCCCCAACCCGACGTTGCATAAGATCAACATTCAATTGGGTACGCATTACCAACCATCTGCTGGGGCTACCTGGGAGATTGTTTCGGTGGGAGGTAAAACGCTGAAAACAGGCGTATGGCCTTCGGGCAAGCAATTACTTTCAGTAGATGTAGATGAGTTAGCGAATGGTTTTTATGTTTTTCGCATACTTGACCAAGACAAATCTTATCTATTACGCTTTGAAAAGCAATAATTAAATAGTTGATCATATACCTTTATAAAAGCGTATGGTTTCTTTTGCAGAGCCATACGCTTTTTTATTATGTGCTTGGTTTGAATGCTTTGTTAGGTAAATAACCAGTTTTGAACAAAGAGAATGACCAAAAAAATAGTCAAATACGTCTTGTCAGCGAGCACTTTTATGCATTTTATAAATCCAGTCGATTCCTGCTTTTAGTGCAGCTGTTTGGTTTACTATTACATCTGGTGTTATACTTAAACCATATTTTTTCTTTGTTCTATCTGCAAAAACAGATTCTGCTAAATTGATGATTGAGCCATCTGATAAGCGATGAGCAACACATCCTGTTGATACTCCATAAGTTGGATTTCCAAATGATTTTGAACGTTTTCGGCTTTTCAAAGCTACAGTGATAGCTTCGCCAGAACTAGCGGTCTTATGGTCAGTCAGGATGGCTAAAAATTGGTTACTCAGATCTAATTCCTCATCAAACTTAAACGCCATCACAAGCTCATCATCTATGTACACTTTTCCTTTATCAAGCTTCCAGGCTTGGTATTTATTATTAGCATCTACAAAATAACCCATGACTCCATTCCCAATGAGTGGTTCTATAGAAAGTAACATAGGCCACATATTTCCCCAAAAATTACCACGTAAATCAATAATCCACCCTTTGAGCTTTTTCCTGGATTGCTCCTTAAGTTTAGTGCGGATTGTTGAAACATAATCGTCTTGTCTTCCAATACAAAATGGCACTCTTATATATCCGATGTCACCAGGAGTGACTTCATCTGATAATACCGGTAAAGGTTTGTTTGCTGTATTCGTTTCGTTGACAGGTTTAAAATAACTATGATTGTCACCAAGTGTAGAAACCGCATAGCTTAAGGTAGTATAAGTATCCTCTATATTTTTTGCCTGTTTTGCCTTTTTCAAAATGTTAGCCCTAAACGTTTTCCAATCGATCTTATTCCGATGCACCGATTTTTCTTCAAGTAGGTCCATAGCCTCATTGAGATACTCTAGGGTTTTTTTGGGAATAGCATTTTTAGTCTGACAACTTAGAAAAGTTAACATTGAAATTATCCAGAAAAGAGTTTTCATTTTGGGGGAAATCAAATGGCAAATAAGCTCCTAATATACAATATTGATTCATATAACTGTTGATGACTCATTAGATGAGCTTTGGAGCGATTTTTTACAATGTGGCTAAGAGCTGACCTACTTCGTTTGTAAAAAATGAAGCCAATGATAACTGTTAGCCCTTTTCTTCAATAATACCCCTATTTATGTTTCCTTACTTTTTCTAAATTAGCCTGGTATTGTTTGAGGCGACTATCTTCATTTGCTTTGGCAAGTGTCACCGCTTTTTGGTAATGTTTTTCCGCTGTTTTGAGGTCTTTTTGAGCTACATACACATCGCCTAAGCCATTGTAGAGTAGCGCCGAATTAGGAAACTTTTTGAGTCCGGTTTGAAAAATTTCCAGCGAACGGGTAACCTTAGAATGCTTTAGGTAAAACTGCCCGAATCGGTTGAACCATAGTGCCCGGGTTTTATTGGCAATATGATTTTTAAAACGCCGATCAAACGCTTCAAACTGAGCCGGGTTGTTTTCTTTCAAAGCACTAAGCAGCAGAAAATGGACCGTTTGCTTGTGGATTTGGGTAGGTAAATCATAGCGCTTACCTCGCTTTTGGTAATAAGCGCTTACTGCGTCTAATCCGCCGAATTTCTTAAGATCCGCCAAAGTATAAAAGCGCAACGGGTTGTAGTCCTTAAAATAGCGAAACAGTCCCTCGTGCATAGTGCGAGTAGGGGTAGAGTAGTGGTGTTCTTCATTGTAGGTTTTATATTGCCAATCAATGCGAGGAGTTTTATTGGACGAAACTACCTGGGCAAATTTTTCAAGGGAGGGTTTCATCCAGTTTTCTTCGCTAGCCAGGGTAAAATACAAAAAGCCAGGCAGGTTGGGCTTTTTTTGGAGCAATGTTGCTGCGGCTTGCGTACGAGCTTTGGTAATATGGG
>DMXI01000309.1 GCA_003483885.1 Microscillaceae bacterium | reverse complement strand
CTTTTTTGAAATTCTGAACATCCTATGACAGGTTTTCAAAACCTGTCAGGTCTGGAGCTAGTATTAAAATATTATTTGGTTTAGCGTATATTACGAGATAGCCTCTTTTAATAAAACTTTTGGAGAGTTTTGATCAATTGCATGGCTTTTTGCTGAATATCTCGAGCTATTTGTGAGGCATTGATGGCAGAATTGGTTTTACCTTTCAATAAACGGATAACTTTACCTTGATTATCAAAATAGTAGCGGTATTCATAATCTACGGTTTGGGCATAAATAAACATCAGTTGACCTTGAACATCGTATAGAATTTCCGTTTTTTCTTCATAAGCCGAGCGTTTCCCCTGGATGCCTATCAGGCGGAAAGTCTTATGGTAGGTTTTTCCTTCCTTGTTTCCCAAAGTATAATAAGCCGTAATGGTTTCGCTGTAAATGCCTACCGCTGGCCAGCTGGATTCCTGACTTTGGTGATTGACAATGAGTTGGTCTTTATGGAAAAACGATTGTTCCTGATTATTAACTTGTTTTTTTACTTGTTGGTAAGTTTTTTTGATTTGCTGAATTCGTCGCTCTTGTGCCTGTATTTGCAACAAAGGCAAACCACAAAGTATCATTAAGGGTATGAATGTTTTTTTCCACATAAGACTACTGTTATACTCTAAATCTAACCTACCAATATAGCTTCGGGCTTACGAATTCGATGCAACAAGATATCGTCCCTCTGCAAGAGCTCCTTGAGCAGCTGCTGGATATTGTCATAAAATTCTACCTTGATCTGAATATTTTGGGGATCAAATAAAGGTTGTAAAATCTTTTTGGCCCATTCTATCTCCCAGGTGTAGGCCAAAATGCGCGCTTGCAGATCAGGAGTAGTCCAGGCGTACACCAATTGGATAAAATCTTTGCTTAATGGAAAACTATTGCTCTGCTGCCTAGAGTCAATGAGGTTGAAAAGTAATTCAGCTTCCAACTTTACTACGTTTCCCTGTAGATCGGTTACATAATTGATCCCAAATACATCTTTGACCCACTTTTTCATAGATTCTCGCAGCAATATTACCTGCTCGGAGCGAGGGTTGAGCTTTCCAAGACTATTGGTGAGTGCATTGGTTTTGCGTAAATGTAAATCGTGGGTAGTGTGCACTTCCCGGGCATCCAGCACCGATTTTTTTCCTTCTCCAAAAAACTTATTGGCGCGCTCTACTACCACATTGTGTGCAAACTCAAAAAATACGCTAATCTCATAGATTACTTCAGTAAGTTGTTGAAAAAGTGTGTGGTAAGCGTTTTTATTAGAGCGTTTTTCCGCGATTTGTACCTCGTCGTGTAGTTGATACACCACCGTAAGCATTGCACACCATTCATATTTTATCCAGGTTTTGAGTTCCTTACGTTCAACTTTAGTTTTGAATATATGGCCAGTAATTTCGTCATCGTTGTAATGCTTGGCCAAAGGAAACCAATCTTGATAAATCCCTTGTATTTCTTCATAAAATTGCTTGAAATACGATCGAAAGAAAAAATGCCATTTTTCGTAGTCTTCATCAACATAGGCATGTTCTATGAAGCGACTGATTTGTCTAATAATATTTACCCTCGAATTTTCCATTCGCTATTTAACACTTTGTGATTTAGGTTTGTTGTCGGATCTGGAATCTGTTTTTGCCTCAAATTTAATGCAATTGATTGATTGTTCAATTGTTTTGATTCGCTAATTGTTTTGCGATGCACTGTAAAGCAATTAAACAACTACACAATCAAGTAAAAAAACACAAGGCGAGTTCATAACTTTTGCCCATATTTTTATCAATTTATTACAAAAATCAAATTTTTAATAGCAAAGTTAAAGCGAAGCTTGTTGTTCAAAAAATAACAAACTATATTTGCAAGCCTTAATTTAGAACGTAGTAAAGAAATGAAGAGAACTTATCAACCTTCGAATAGAAGAAGAAGAAACAAGCACGGATTCAGAGCGCGCATGGAAGATGTAAACGGTAGAAAAGTTTTGGCGCGCCGTAGAGCTAAAGGTAGAAAAAAATTATCAGTATCTACTGAGGGACGCCACAAAGGAGAGCGTTTGATCTCTCATAACGATAGTGTAGTTCTGTTAAAAGGAGGTAAGCGAGTGATCAAAAAGACCAAGCGTTAATCGCAGTCTTTGTAGATATGCACTTTTGCTTATATTTCTTGAGAAGTTAAATTATCCCTATTTTGTAAACTATCACTCTTCTCCTAAGTTTACACCCTGCGGGTAGTTTAACTTCTTTTTTTGCCCCATAATGTATATAATTCTCAATCTATCATTGATCACTTACCATTGACCATCAAACATAATTTTCCGGTAAATGAACGTCTCAAGAGTAAAAAAGTGATTCAAAAACTCTTCTCCAAAGGCAAAGACGAGTTTGTTTTTCCTCTTAAAATTAAATTTTTACTTCAGCAAGCCCCTTCCCCAACTCCTCCACAGGTACTTTTTACCGTTCCCAAACGCAATTTCAAAAGCGCAGTAGACCGCAACGCCATCAAACGATTGTTGAAAGAAGCCTATCGCCTAAACAAGCACCTGCTAAAAGATAAAGCAGGAAATTACAAAGTTGCCACGATTGGCTTTGTGTATATTGCCAAAGAAAAACTACCATTCGATCGCATTCAGCGAAAAACAATATTGATTTTTGAACGTTTTAACGAAAAAACTTCTTAAAACTAAGAAGGTATAGGGGAATATGACTCTATAAATATCTGTTAAAACCAGTGAGCCATGCTACACGTGTATACTATTTTAGTATATTTATTAATTACACGTGTTAACAATACATGCCTGCCTCGTGGATACCTGTCATACATGGGTAAACTCCGGGTATTGAGTTCCAGAAATT
>DMXI01000584.1 GCA_003483885.1 Microscillaceae bacterium | reverse complement strand
CATGGCAGTATAGTGGCAAGTGTCATGGCAGTATAGTAGTAAAAATGAACAGAAAACAAACGCACCCATTCTATAAGAGAACAATTCTACGCATCATTGTCTTGGGAGGCTTTTAGCTTTTCTCTTAAATATTCAAAGGCTTTGATCGCCACCGAAAATGAATGCCCTGGATTGACCTCTCGATACTCCTTTACAAAAGCTGTACGGGCGTTTTGTATCACCGCTTTTAGCATCGTTTTAGTCGTTATATCAGGATAGGGCAGTTCAATATAAGGCTCGTCTGGTTTCCAGTTTCCCCAATCAAGTCCACGCTTAAAATCTCCCCACTTATCTTCGTCTTGTGAACAGTAAAACCCATAAATATGATCTAACTTTAGGAGAACGCAATCTGTACATTTTTTGGGAACCTCTACTTTTGATTTTATAAATTGATCTTGATAAAGCACTGGGTTTGTAGGACCACTCACTTTGCAAGAACCATGGTCTAAATGTAAATACCGATCTAGTTCTTCTCCGGCTCTAGTACAAGAACCTTCAAATAGATATTGACAAGTAGAACACTTGTGAGGTACAGCACCTGAAGACCCCATATGCACATAAGGTACTGGTGGTTCAATTGGCCCATCTACTAGGCAAGGAGGGAAATAATTTCTATACATTTTTAGTGTCAGTTAATCACTTGTTGTTTTATACTTTACAAATAAAGCGAAAATGCGGGCAAAAGTGGCTTGTCTAATTATAAAAATACCTTTAAAGGAAAGGTACAATAGAAAAAATTCTTTCCTTTAAAGGTAAAATAAGTATAAAAGAACAAGGTTCTTAGGGGGTAGTTCCGAGCCAACGAACCGCGCTTTGAGACATTTTTCGGTAATTGTGACCAACATTGGCCACTGTATCTATCTTCCAGCGAAACTTTAACTGGTGCTTGGCTTGCAACTGACGAGCAGCTTGATAAAAATTGCTTCCTCTGGCCAAGCGGTGCCCCCCCTGCTTCATCGCAAGATCTGTTTTTCTAAAAACACCCAGTTTGGGGTTATTGTCTTTAGCCCCCAGCAGGATAATCAGGTTTTTCTGGAAAGCCTGGGTTAGCCCAGCTTTTAGTTTTACTGGAGTGTTTTTAAGACCATACGGAAACTTGAGGGTTTCATCTGGAAAAGTATAAAACCCGGCATTAGCTGCAATGGCAGTAGATATTCTGGCTTGGGGCATCAACATTACCATGCGATGTACGAATTGCCCACCCGCCGAGTGACCAAAAATATCATAAGTGGCATGGGTAAATTGATTGTCTTTTTTAATGCGGTCAAATATATTTTCTATGACTGCGTAAGCCCATTTGTTGGGTGAGTTTCGAGTACCAAAAAAAGTAAACAAATTGCCCTCCTGATAGTCATTGGTGGCAAACTTGGCAAACTTACTGGCAAACTCAGGAGCTACAATCAGGAGTTTTTGTTTTTCGGCGATTTCTTTCCAGGCATTCAAGTAATCATCTGCGTTTCTCCCTCCTCCGTGCATTACAAACAGGATTTTATCGCTGTTTTGCCAGGTTTTGGGTTTATAAGTCCAAACTCTAATAGATTTACGTTGGCTGTTTTTATGGGCATACATCACAAAGCTATCGGTACCAGTGGTCATTGGTTTTGCCTGAGTCACCGTGGGGCCTTTGGGTAATACATAGATGTACACATAGCCCACAATGAGTAATAGGGCAAATATTGAAAATGTGATAACGATTGCTTTAACAAAAATCTTGGTCTTTTTTTTCATGTTTTATCTGGTATTTAGCATAACAATTTAAGTCTTCTAAAACAGGTGTTGAGGATGTAAGACACAAGATTTTTTATATAGGTTGCTCCAGGTATTTTTTTGCTTATAAAGTCAGGTCACCTTTGCATACTTAGAACTAATCACTTGAAGGCTTTTTAATTTTTGTCATCCATTTTTTACTCCACCATTGAAAAAACATGACAGTCCCCCCAGTAAAGGCTACCAAAGGCAACAATGGTCCAGCAATCAGATTTTCGATGATATGCTTGGGCAATACGCCCAACAAAAGAATGGTGATTGAAATAAACGTGCAAATCGCCAACACCCAAGCTATGTTTTCGAAGGACCACCAGCGTGCTTTAGATTGAGGGCTTATTTTGGCCATAATTTTTTCTTCCAAGGCTTCGCTTTGTTCAAAGGAAGTGCTCCCTTCGGCTAACACCTCAAACAAGACACTATATGCGGCTACCTCTTCGGGGTTGGCCGCTTTATCCAATGCCTCTAAGTGATCACCTTCGCTCAGTAGTCGTTGTATGTCTTCGTCGCTTAATTTCTTTTGCATAATTCATTCAAATAAAAAATTACCATTTTGTTGTGCTTTTAAGATGCTGTCTTTGAGCAACTTGCGAGCACGAAACAAATAGTTTTTCACGGTACCTTCCGGCATTTTGAGGGCCTGCCCTATTTCTTTATAACTCATGTCTTCTATATGGTATAGTGTCAAAATGGTTTTGTAACGGGCCGGCAATTGCTCAATATTCTGTTGGATAAAGCTTTTGAGTTCTTCTTGTTCTAATAAAACATCGGGTGCCTCATCTTCTCCTCGACTGTAGGTTTCATTTTTCCCACTAAATATATCGTCTGACAGCTCCCAACTAATAGGAATTCGTTTTTTCCTTAAATAATTGAGGCTCATATTGTAGGCAATCTGGGCGATCCAAGTAGATAGCTTGGATTGAAAACGAAAAGCTCCTAATCGTTGATGTACCTGCAGAAAAATGTCCTGATACAGTTCTTCGCGATCTTCGGCAACAGGTATGAGTTTGAGCAACACATGCATTACCAATCGTTGGTGAGTTCGAATAATCACTCGAAACGCGTCTTGATCGCCTTGAAGTACCCTGGCTACTATTTTTCTTTCATCCAACATTTGATGAGTGAGTAACCTAATTTACTAAAAATGTTGCAGTCTTGGTTATAAAAAACATTTTCCAGCTTATAATACCCAGGTTATCAACAAGTTATCTATTTAATAAAAATTATTTTCATTTTTGTTGCAACATTTTGCTGCCAAATGTAACTCACTGATCAAACAATGAAATTCTCACGATTAAAATATACCATACATTATGTATACGGCTCTTTTACTTCACCGAACCAATGAGATCAATCCTAACCTGATTATTCCATTATCGCTCATCTTTTGGGCGTTTGTATTGGTAAAAATCACCCAACTGATCCTGCATTATAAAGCCAAGCGACGCCTGATCGATCAGGGTTTGGTAGACCAAGAAGCTTCGGATTTTTTGAACAAAAAAAACCAACACGACAGCCATACTTCTCTCAAATGGGGGTTATTGGGCATTTGCCTGGGTACAGCGCTGATTGTTATCCAGTTTTTACCTTTTAGCATCCAAAGTTCTTTTAGCTATGGCTTGGTGGCTATGGCAGTAGGTGCAGCCTATTTGCTGTACTATATTGCGGTACTGGCTCAGCAAAAAAATAAATAAGCCCCACTCTAACCAGATATACCTTCTTTTTACTGTCAACTTCTTAATACTCATTAGTCTCTTCTCTTCCTGAAGATCAGAGGGTAAATTGAACAACAACAAGGTATTACAAGGTATCTTTCTTTAAATACATCAACTCATTATCAAACACTTAAAATAAAATTTTACCATGAAAAAACAACTAAGTATTCAATTCATATGCGTGGTTATATGTTTCACATTGTCAGGAATATCCACTGCTTTGGCTCAAAAACACTCAGAAAACAACAAAGCGCAAGAAATAGCCAAGGTGTTGCGCTTGTTTCATCAGCAGGGCAAATTTAACGGCACTGCGTTAATCGTCGAAAAAGGTCAAGTGCTGTACAAAGGTTCTTTTGGATTTGAGAGTGTCGCGGCCAAAAAGCCCATTACTAGTCAATCTTGTTTTTATTTGGCCTCGGTTACCAAAACATTTACAGCCACCGCCATCATCAAGTTGCAAGAGCAGGGTAAATTACAGTATGATCATTCTATCGCTCGTTACCTACCCAAACTCTCTCATTATAAAGCAATTACTATTAGACATTTGCTGAATCATACCTCGGGCATTCCTGATTATGAAGGATGGTATGAGGCCCTATATGGGCTTAAAAAAGAAGATAAGAGCGCGGATTATGCCCAGCTTTTTGCGAAAAAATGGAAAACTAAGCTCCTCACCAATGAGATTATCATAGAAATATTGCGTAAATATCGACCTGCCTTAAATTTTGCCAAAGATGAAAAGTTTGAATATAGTAATACCAATTACATCTTACTAGCCTCTATCGTAGCACGAGTTTCAGGTATGTCCTTCGCCCAGTTTCTGAAACAATACTTATTTGAGCCAGCGGGCATGCGTAGTGCTTATGTATACCATTTAGGAATGAAAAAAAGCCCTCAGAATCGGGTTTATGGTTTCAAAACCGAAAAAGGCCAACGTATTTCCAATGATTTGATCTTTATGGATGGCGTAGTAGGCGATGGCAATGTGTATGCGTCAGCCGAGGATTTATTGAAGTGGGATGAGGCATTGTATACCGAAAAAATCATCAAAAACACCTCTAAAGAACTGGCATTTGTTCCTGGCGTACTCAACAATGGAGAATCTACCCATTATGGTTTTGGTTGGGCTATTATGAAGCCAGAACAAAATATTATGCATTTGGGTCAGTGGGCTGGTTTTCAGAGTGCTTTTGAGCGGGATATGCAAAATCACAACACCATTATTTTAATAGACAACTCCACCAGTGAGGTAAACTTCAATGCTTGTTATGGCATCATGAGGGCTATTTTGGCTGGTAGGGAATATAAAATGCCTCAAAAATACACCGAAATTTCTTTGCCAGTAACCACCTTACAAAAATATGTAGGCAAATACGCTCTAAGCGCTAAAACGATGTTGGATGTGACTCTTGAAGGTAATCAGCTATACGCTCAGGCTTCTCACCAACCTAAGCTCCCTATATTTCCAGTCACTGCCCAAAAGTTCTTTTTCAAAGTAGCTGATATTCAAATTACGTTTGTGAAGGACGCTCAGGGAAAAGTGGACCAACTTCTGGTACATCGGCAAGGCAGGGATTTTCCAGCAAAAAAAGTCACCTCCAAGTAAGCACTTATTACAAGTGAGATGCTCTATGAAAACCTTCTTTTATAACTTACCAGAAAACCGGTTAAGGGCTGGTTGGAGGATTTTGATTTTCGCAGCTTTATTCTGGGGTTTATCTGCGCTTATATTTGTCATCAAGCCCTTGTTTGGCGACCTTTCTAAACGTGAATTTTTACACTATTACCGCATCGTGATCGTGTCGGTTTTGGCCATAGCGGCTACTCTTGCGGTGATATTATCCAGAAAAAGGCTGGACAAACAATCAGTTGTATCTTTAGGACTTCGGGTAGACAAACAGGCCTGGAAAGATTTACTTTTTGGCTTCGCATTGAGTGGAATGATGGCTGTTTTTTTCTTATTGCTACTGTTAGGCTTGGGGTTGGCCGAGTATCAGGGGTTCCGTTTTGATCAGGCTTCTTTGGTGAATCATAAAACCTATGGTTTTATCAAAATAATGAGTACCATTTCGGTAGTTTCTCTGACCATTCTTTTTTTAGAAGATGTACTCGTGGGCTATTGGGAAGAGCTTGTGTTTCGGGGGTATATTTTTCAAAATATGGTGGCAGGTATTGGTTTGCGATGGGCCATTGGTATTTCTTGTTTGCTGTATGGGTTAATTCACGTTGCTAATCCTAATGCAAGTCTGCTTTCTTCTTCTATTATCATGTTATTTGGCTTTTTGCGCCTCTATGGCTATCTCAGTACCCAAATGCTTTGGCTATCTATGGGTATGCATATTGGTTGGAATTTTTTCCAGGGCCCCGTTTTTGGCTTTGCAGCCAGTGGGCATACTCAGGTAACTCTTGTAAAGTTGAAGCTTTTAGGGCCAAATTGGCTTACTGGTGGGGCTTTTGGTCCCGAAGGTAGTGTGCTCATTATACCAATGATTATTTTGGCTTTGGTTGCTATGCGGTGGTGGGTAAGTAAGTTTGTACTATAATATTTTTGATAATGCGTGCAATAAAACACGCATTATCATTTTTTTCAATCCTTATGCTTTAATAGTTCCACCTTTACTTTCTTCAGTACTTTTTGCCCTTCATTTTTAACTTGTAATAGTAATGCCTTTTCGACCTCCAATTTTAATAATATACCTTCTGCGATACTATATCTATACTTTTCCAAGGATTTGATGTCAAGTTGTGAATCGCCTTGTTCAAGCTCAATAGCTTTGTCGCCATCGCCTAACTGTTGTAATAACACTTTTATAAACTTACGAGCGTCTTCTTCATCCGCTTTAGATTTATTTTGCAATTGATAAATTCCTTCAGATAAATAGTCTGGAAAAACAGATATTTCCTGGTAATATCTAATTGGATAGTTTATGCCTGCTATTCCTGAAGTAGTTGCCTCATAATAATTTTTTTCATTGGTCTTATAATTATTGCCAAAGTGCATGTGTAAGTAGAATATTTCATTTAATAATTGGCGCTCTATACCCATTTTAGAGGTATAAACCTGTTTCATTATACTTAATTGCTTTTTCCCCCTTTCCTTCTCTTCTCCCTTCAAATCTTTAATTGTGACCTTGATCAAATCGGTGAACATAGCGTCCATCATTTTAGCAATATCTTTCCAGTTCGTTATTTCAATAAATTTACCCTGCTTATTAGTGATGTAAATCACTTGTATATCATCATATTGTGATAGTACTACTTCTTGCTCTTTGGTAAGCTCATAATTATCCATCAAAGTATTCCCAAACTTCCATTCAATTTTGTAGAAATTTTTAGTTGAATCTATTACATTAAATGATGCTAAATACTTTAAGGTATCTTTGGTAACTAATGAACCCTGATACCACTCTAGATCAATTTTAGTTACTTCATACAACAATTGATCTCCTTTATACCAGTTCGCTTGAACCTTAACCTTTGAACTTTCATTTTGTGCCACTGTGCTAGCTAGGCTCAGAATAAAACTTAGTAAAATTGCTAATAGGTGCTTCATCACTTTTAATTTAAAATCAAATACGCTACATAATCATATATACTGTTATAAGCGCTGTATAAAGGACGTTTTTCATAAAATTTCTCTCAATCAAAATAGGCTAAATCCCTCATAACCCTATGGTTTACGCTTCAATGCCTATTTCCTTAACAGTCGTTGGTCGGACCAGAGGCCCTAAAATAACCTTCACTCGCCTCAAGGCAAGCGAATATAAAGTTGGCCTTAAGGAAACAGCATTAGTTTATGCTTCTAATTAACAGTCAATATAAGTATTTATCTCATCAGTAAATGCTTATATGAATACTCGCTTTGTAGTTATTCGTTTCGCTCTCAGGTAGGCCACCTTTTGCATCCAAACAGGCAGGTTTCTTGTGGGAGGTATTCCCAAAAATCACAAAGTTTCGATGAATATGTTTATTACAACAAAAACCCCACTTTTTAAACTATCTATGCTGTTACTATTTTGCCTTTTGATGGCTAGCTGTAACAAATCTGACGATTCAGAACCAACTCCCACCTCTATTCCAGGTATTTCCGAAAAGGATACACAGGTCATACCAATTGCTTGTAGCGATTGTGATCATGTGGTTGATAGTCCTACGATTGATGGTGATGTACTAGGAATTCAACCAGGAGCCACCATTTGCCTCAATGGTTATTATGACCATACGTTGACTTTTATCAATATTAAGGGTACTGTCGACAAGCCCATTATTATCAAAAACTGTGATGAAAAAGTGGCTACGGTTGATCCAGCCAATCGTCCCTTTGGCATAAAATTTCAGAAATCTGAGCATTTTAAACTATTAGGTAACGGTGGTGGAGATAGCAACTATGGTATTAAGGTTTCTACTGACAATGGCTTCTTTCTGACTTTACAAACTTACACTACCAATTTTGAGGTTGCCCGGGTAGAAATCGCGGGTAAAAGTACAAATCGTAGTGGTTTTGCAGGTATTGGGGTCAAAACCAGCCCATACGAAGATTGCAATGCATTTACCGACCCTAACAGAGCTGGCTGGATCATGAAAGATATCATTCTTAGAGACAACTATATTCATGATACCGACGGGGAAGGAATGTATATAGGACACGGGTTTTATAACGGAAGAACTGAAAGTCAGTGTGGTTTTAGAACCTATTCGCATTCAATCCATGGGGTCAAGATATTTAACAATACCATAGAGAATACTGGTCTCGATGGTATTCAGATGAAAAACTGTGACAAAGATGTAGAAGTGTATGGCAATGTAATTACACGTTATGCCAGAAAAGGCGAAGGTGCTCACGATGAAGGAATCTATATTGGAGATGGAACCACTGGAAAATTTTACAACAATATCATCATAGACGGGGGGACTGGCATTATGATTCACGGTATGGGCAATTTAGACATTTACAATAATGTTGTTATCAATGCTACCGACTTTGCCTTGGCCGCCTATCACGGTGCGAGCGTCTATAGATTTCCTGATGGGTACTTTAATATTTTCAACAATACCTTTCACAACACTTCCAACGAATATGCTTATTGTTTTTACAATGGACCCAATGGCAACAATGGAGGGGCTAAAAGGCTGGTAAACAATATCTTTGTATCGCCAAATCTTCAGGAGAGTAAGACTTTTTTCAGGTCTGGGACTGTCACTTTTGATCAAATATCCAATAATTTACTCACCAGAAGTATTGATGAGATCAAATTTGCTGATTTCGCCCAAAATAACCTAAGCATTTTATCTGGATCTCCTGCTATTGATGCGGGTATTGACCTAAAGAGTTTTGGGATAACCTTGGATATCAAGGGAGAAGCTCGTCCAAAGGGAGCCAATTTTGACCAAGGAGCCTACGAGGTACAATAATAAGATTATCGAGGCTGTCTCGCTATCTACTTTAAATCAAATAATATTCTAATATTGGTTTTATACCTGATAGGTTTTTTAGTGCAGTCGTATGACTTTTAATAATTCAGCACCCAAAATTCGTTCATTACTTACGCTCCCTCCCGATGCGTCGGCTCACAGTCCCGATTCTTATCGGGGGATACATCAATGGAGATGACCACTCAAGTAGGCATATTGTCACCCAGAGCACCGCGAAGGGTCTGCGTGTTGGACTCGTTTTTATTCAGATACTTCGCTGCGCTCTGTATGACAAGCAAGGTTTCTACAACTAAATATAATGTTGTTATCAGTAGAAGTAATTAACTGCGTTGAGCTCGTCACAGCCAAGCTGTAGACTCGTTTTTTTGTTCCAAACCACATCAATGAAGATGACGTGCTCGATTGTCATGCCGAGGCATCTGGTAGTTGTCTTTCAAGCAGACTCCTCAACAAGTTCGGAGTGACAAAATACGCACATTACAATTTATTTTAATCAACTAACAATCAACGTTTTATGTAAACACGTCATCAGTACACTAATCAAAAAATAACCAGTTGATTCCCAGATTGAAAGCACGGCGCATCCCCACAAAGTTAGGAGTCGTGATATACCCTGAATTGGCAGGTTGATTGATGTGCGACATTTTCAGGAACCCTCTTACCTGGCCAATCTGAAGATTGATAAATACATCAATCACAGGATAGGGAGGCACTAATAAATTGTCTTGTATGTAAAACTGTTTAGATACTGGCATATAAGCATCGGCCAAATAGGCAGTCTTGAAGTGAGCCTCTACCCCAATCTGAGTGTGCATCAATTTGCTAAATACGCAATCTTCGCAATATAGGCGAGTATTTACCAATACATTAGGAATCCGGATAAGCTCGCTGGCTCCTAAGTTCTGAGTGTAAATGGCTTTGGTTTCACTTCGTATTTGTTTCCATCGAAAATGAAGGTCTACTCCACCAGTGGCAATTTGTATCAACTCATTGGCTTGGGTAGGTCGTGCTGTATTGTCAAAATAAATATAATCGTTAATAAGGGTAAATGTAGCAAAAGGCCTCAGTAACAACCAGTTGTTACGAAAAAGATAACTGGCTTCTGCCTGGTTTGCCAGCATGTTGTTGAAATTTCGGCGATCCCAGTTAAAGTGGTTGCTGGTAAACCGTTGTTGTACCAAGGTAGGTGTTGTAAACGCACTTTGTGCCCGTGCCTTGAAGTTCCCCAGTTCAAAATTAACCGCAATTCGGTAATCACTACGAGCCGTCAATGCATATTCAGCAGTGGCAAATAGTCGACTTCGTTTGCTAAAGTTAATCCCAAAAGCTCCCCCTACGAAAGTTTCCAGTTCTCTTACATTGATTTGGGTACGTACCGAGTCTATGGTAGATTGTATAATTTGATTCCCTCCTACGGTAATGGTATCGATAGTTACCACATTGGCCGCTTCTACTTGTCCTTCACGGCTGTGCTCCAGGCGGTATTGTCTTGCGCGCACGTAGCCTTGATAATAAATGGGTCCAAGGCTACCTTTTACGCCTGCTTTGTTGTCAAATAGCCAATACTTAAACCCTTCGCTGGTACCGGTATTACTGTAAATAAAGGGGGCGTTACCCGTAGTAATGTTGTCATTGGCAAATACCTGATAATAACTCAAATTACTTGCATCAGACAAACCAGTGTCTTCATAATCATCGCGTTGGCGAGTACGATGCAATACATGGAAAACTTGTAATTGCTTGGCCAGGCTGTATTGATGATACAAGTGATGCGTGTTTTGGGTTTGCCAACTACGAGCACTCAATCCTAAAAATGGGGTCTCGAACTCATACCCAAACAAACTATCAGCCACAATTTCGCCATTGGCACTGGAATCAGCCGCACTGGTTTCGATACCTCCTTGCTCAAACACGATTTGGTTAAGGTGCGAAAAATGATAGAGTAGCCTATAGCGCTTGTTTTTACTGGTATAAGCGGTTTGAATGGCCAAACTATGGTGGTCGGTGGCCAGTTCTCGGGTGGTTTGCCCTCCAAATTGCTTAAAGGTATTTTCGCGGCGATAATGTAAACCTACATTGAGGTTTTCGTTGATGTTACGGGTATACCTGAAGTATATTTTTTGATTTCCCCGAGTATTTTGGGCATAATTGGCGTGCGTAAAGGGGGAACGGGTATTAAAGTACTTAACCTTGTCGGGCGAATATACATAAGGTTGGTAAGCATTCATCCCAAGAGTAGTCCCTATTTGTTGGCGCATTTGGTAATAAATAGGGCGAATAGCGGTTCCCATTAAGCCCAGGTCCTGATAAAGGTACTCGAGGCGTTGTACCATTTCGTAGCGGTGCACATTGTTCAGAGATGTATCTATCATGTACAACGTATCCCGATTAAACAAAAGGTCACGTTCCAGTAAAAAACGAGTGGTTTTGGCATTATATACTTGCTTGGTAGTATCATCTAAAATCGTGGATTGGCTCCAAACCGATTGAATCAATCCTAAAAATCCTACAATGAGCAAAAATCTCCTTACTTGCATATCTCCCTAAAAGCTCTCAGGCATTATATTTTAAACAATGATTAGCAATGAACGAATGTAGTGCTTTGAAGTGTAATTGATCGTTCAAATTTTAATTTTTAAACGCAAAGTTATTAAAAACTATGATTTATCCACCGTAATGTTGGCTTTGATGAGTTGGTCAAATGCTGCCTGACGATTCAGGAAATATACCTCAATGGGCAAATAGTAAAAAGGAAGCTCTCCCAGAACTTTAGCAAAGGCATCATTCCCTAGTTTCACAAAGTCTTTTTCGGTAGTTAGTAAAATACTTTCATTGCCATTTACGGACGTAAACTCGTTTTTGACTCGTTGCACGTCTTCTAATGTATAATTTTTATGATCACGAAAACGAATATGATTGGCTAGCTTGAAATTTTCTGATATAAATTTTTCCAATAAATGGGGCTGAGCAATACCACTCACCAGTGTGACATTTGTTGACCGTGAAGCTTCAGATAATGGTATGGGTGAAAGTGATTTTGTAGGAAAAACAGGTTGTAAATCCTGGTAACGAATCCCAGTGAAAAAAACTTCCACCTGGGCATTACAATAGGCTCGAATTTTTTGCTCAATGGCATTTTGTTCAGCCTTATTCAAATCATCCGGGCACTTGGTGACAATCACTACTTGTGCACGTCGAGCGCCCCTACGTCGTTCTCGTAAGCGCCCCGAAGGAAAAGGATGGTCTTGGTAAAACAAACGGTGATAATCGGTGAGCAATATGTTGAAAGAAGGAGTCACCGCCCGATGCTGGTAAGCATCATCTAACAAAATCACCTGAGTATTGGGATGCTCGGTTAAAATATAAGGAATGGCCAAGGCTCGCTCCTCTCCTACACTCACTACACAGTTGTCTTTATATTTTTTGTAAAACTGCAAAGGCTCATCCCCTATAGTATCGGCTGTGGCTTGGTCATCAGCCAATATAAAACCTTTCGTTTTGCGCCCATATCCTCTGCTAAGGGTAGCTACCCGAAAATGAGGATGAAGTAAACGAATCAAATACTCTACATGAGGGGTTTTGCCAGTACCACCCACGGTAATATTTCCTACATTGATGACATTGATGTCGAACTTGATGGAAGGACGCTGACCAATGTTGTACAAATGATTCCGAAAATCGGTGATTGAGCCATACAATAGGGTAAATGGGTACAATAAAGCCTGGGTAGCATTCATGAGCAATGTTGCGATTTTTAAAGGCCACAAAGATATAGATTATTTGGATTTTGCCCTATAATCTCATTTAATTGGTACTACAAAACTTAATCAACCAAAATATGAGCAATTACACCATTGAAAACGAGCAAATAAATTGGGAAATATTGATCAACCATTTAAAAAATGATCCGACTGATATTGATTTTAGGCATTTTAAAGCTATTGTAAGCAACCATTGGCATCAAGAAAGTACTCAAGATAGATTACAAGCTGATTTTTTAGGCATTTATCTCAACCTTGAACAGTTTAACCCGCGTAGCCAGGCATTTTTTCTCAGCTTTATTTTTGACTATAACATTCGCAGTGTTATTGAAAAAGCGATGCCCCGCACTTTTGAACGACTCCTCAAGCAAGACACAACAAGTGATCATCATTTTTTGATATTACGTTATTTTTTAGCTTTTCAATTCCAGTTTCTGAGTCCCAAACCCGAGCTTACCCAGTTACAAAATTTGTTGGATACCCAGCCTTCTAGCGAAGCTCAGGCCTTTGTACTGACTCAGATCAACGCTCAATTTGGCACCAACATATATGCAAACCCTGTTCTCCAACAACAAGGCCTCGAACTATTGCAAACTTATCTTCGTTCATCTTCGCCATTGTTACGCTATGTGACTGCTTTTGAATTATTGAAATCACAAAGGTTTCAAGCTTCTGAGGCAATCATTGATGTGGTATTGGAGGTTTTTGGGCAGCCTTCCTCTATGATGCAATCATTTTTTAACCTTTATCACACTTTTAAAACACTACCCAAGGTATCGCTCACCAATCAGGCTTACAACGATTCATCTGATGTATCCGAACCTCCCACTCCGGAAGTCTTCTTTTTGACTCGTCACATTCAGGCTTTTCAGCTTACAGGAAAGACTCAATATACTTACATTCTCCCGAAGTTACTCCAACAATTGAAACCTGAAAATCAGGTTGACTTTATAGTTGAAGCAATTATCCAAATGGGTTTTGGTCCTATCAGCATTCGTACCCAAAAGCGCTTCACTTCTTTGCAAGAGCATATTCTAACAGTGTTTGCGACCCAACCCTGGCTATGGCAACAGGAAAACATCCGTGAGATGTTAGAAGCAATTGAGGTTCCAGCCAATGAAATGGAACTCAATATCTTATTGAGCCAACAAACCGAGCCGGGCGCCTTGCCCGATTTCAGCAAATTATATGAGGTAGACTGGCAAAACACCTCTCATGCGTATGGTTCTGCTACGGACGTACCTCAACTTCTGATGAAAATTTGTGTTGCCAATGTTGAAGTACGAAAATCGGCTTGGTGGCATTTGTATGGTAACTTGTTTCATCAAGGCACTCGCTATCCAGCTACGGTATTGGCCATCCCGTTTTTCATAGAATTATTAGATTACGAGGGGGTTCCAGACAAGCATAAAATTTTGCAATATCTCACTCATTGTTTACTGGGTTATCCAGAGGCTTACATTCATCAGCCACCCAATTATGAGGTTGATTTTTTTAGTACTACTTATGACGAAGAAGGAGTACAAGCGGGTTTGTATGAAGCTATTTCCAAGGGAATTTCTCGGTATACAAAGTTTCTGAACGAAGGGAATGACGAAGAAAAGCAAGCCGCCATTTTTCTTCTGGCTTGGTTTTACCCGTTGAAAGACAAGGCTTTACCTGCCTTAAAGTATTTCATCGAAGAGGAAGAAAATCCATTGATCCAGGCAAACATGCTACTGGCAATTAGCTATCTCACCTCCCAAGATGATCCTAAAGATTGGATGAGTTTTTTTAACCAATGGCTACAGGCAGCTGAGGAGGATTGGCTAAAGCTAGCCGCGGCTATTGCGATATATCGTTTAGGCATACAGTCACAGCAAGCGGAAGTTTTACCCATTTTGTTAAATTTTCTATCCGCGTCTTTATTAAAAAATGAAGCAATAGAAGAGGAGGATGAAGGTGAAGACGAAGAGGAACTTATTCAGCCCGAAGATTTGGAAGAGTTTGCCGATGGTGAATATCAGGAAGAAGCTTGGCTGAGTTTTCCCTGGATAGACGAGGCAGGAAATCCTGAAACATTTATTGCTGGGTTTTTCGAGAACTTACCCACTGAACAAAACCAACTGGTAAGTCAGGCTTTATTACAAAAAATGAAAACAGGCTCTTTGTTTGAATCCATAGAGCTTCTACGCATTTTGCTGCGTTTGAACTTTACCACCCCCGCTTCTGGCAAAACACAAAACTTTACTCAACTTGATGAGTATCAGCGAAGTGTTTTACAAGCTTTGACTGAAATTGAACAGCTTTGGCAAGTGGGTAATAATAGCTTGATTATAAAATCGTATGGTTTGCCTACTGGTTTAGAGGATTTAAAAAAGTTTTTAGCCAATCAATAGATCATTTATAAGGGTATTACCTACTAAAATGGTCTATTGAGTAATAAGTTTTATAATACGTAAATATTAACCCCAAACAAAGCTCAACACTTGTAGAGCTTTGTTTTTTTATTGGGTTTTCTATTAAGGAATTAATTCTCTTTGATTTGTTTCCAGGCATCTTCTACCGAATTCACTGGCAATTGGCAGGCCTTATCATAACATACATACAAAGTTGTTTGATTATTTACAAGTCCACGGTTTTGTAGCAATGGTAAAGCCTCTGTTGGAGCTTCGGTGCCCACCAATATCTTATTAGGGAAATATGTTGTATCCAATGCTTGTCGAAATTCCTGACTTTGCTCTCCAATAATGGCTACCTCAGCAGTAGGCTGGGCAAAATAAGTGTACAACATCGCCCAATTGGCGGCGCTTGCTGCATTTTCTACCACTATTTTTTTGAGCTGTCCAAGCATTTGGCGGGCTTTGGTCAAATAATCGGCTTCGTCGAAATACAAGGATAACCAATAAAGGTTTTTGGCCATCATAGAATTTGATGCGGGAATGACATTATCAAAGATTTCTTTTTTGCGAGCAATCAGCTTTTCGGCGTTGGCATCGGTAAAGAAAAATAACCCCTCTTTTTCATCATAAAAGTTATGAATCGCATAATCAGTTAGTTTTTTTGCCAAATGCAACCATTCCATATCAAAGGTAGCTTGATAAAGTGCTACATAGGCTTCTACTACCGCAGCGTAGTCTTCCAGGTAGGCATCGATGGTAGCTCGACCATTTTTATAACTATGATAAAGCTGATAATTGTTCCGTACTACTTTTTCCTTCAAAAAATTGGCATTGCGCAATGCCAATTCAAGGTAAAACTCTTTGCCAAACACCCGATACGCATCTACCAAACCTTTGAGCATCAAACCATTCCAGGATGTCAGAATTTTGTCATCTAAACCAGGACGCACCCACTGACTACGTACTTGTAAGAGTTTTTCGTTCCAGATTTGTACTTTTCGCTGCAGCTCTTCTAAGGTAATGTCATGTTTTTGGGCAAAAGCTTCATCCCCCAGTGTTCGGTGTAAAATGTTGCCTTCTTCCCAGTTTATGGGATGCGTAACATTGTAATATGCTACAGCCAAATCCGCATCGTCTGATCCAATGGCATTTTCAAAGTCCAATTTTTCCCATACATAAAACTTCCCTTCTACTCCCTCACTATCCGCATCCAAGGCAGAATAAAACCCACCTTCTTTGCTGGTAAGCTCCCTTGCCACAAAGGCAATGGTTTGATCTATCACTTGCTCGTAAAGGGTTTTGCCTGTGATATTATAAGCATCGGCATAGAGGCTCAAGAGTTGGCCATTATCATACAACATTTTCTCAAAATGAGGGGCAAACCAATCTGCATCCACCGAATAACGAGCAAAACCTCCTCCAATTTGATCATAAATCCCTCCTTTAGCCATTTCGGTAAGCGTTACTTCAGTAGCTCGCAAAGCTTCTTCGCTTCCCGTCAATTGATGGTAATGCAATAAGAATTGCCAAATAGAAGGCATTGGGAATTTTGGCGCTCTATCGGTTCCTCCTCGAGTATGATCCACTTCCTGATAAATGGACTGAAACATTTGATCTAAATCTTCTTGAGAGTAGTCCAAATCTTCTATAGTCAACCCGTATTTTTCGGCTTCACTGGCTGCAATGGCTTTTTGGTACACATCAGCTGATTGTTCTAATTCATCCCGGCGCGTTTGGTATACCTGAGCTACATTTTGCAATAACTGCATCCAGGATTCTTTAGGCAGATAGGTCAACGCATAGAATGGCTTAGCATCTGGCGTCAACAACGCGTTTAACGGCCATCCCCCTCGCTGCCCCATTGCATGTATTGCATCCATATAAATGGCATCTACATCTGGACGTTCTTCCCGATCTACTTTGATACAGATAAAATAACGGTTCATGATCGCGGCTACTTCATCATCTTCAAACGATTCGCGTTCCATTACATGGCACCAATGACAGGCTGAATAACCAATACTCACAATAATGGGCTTGTCTTCGTTTTGGGCCTTTTGCAATGCTTCTTCTCCCCAGGGATACCAATCTACTGGATTATATGCGTGTTGTAACAAATAAGGGCTTGTAGCTTTTATCAGCCGATTAGGCACTTGATCTTTGATTGCAGTCATACAATATTAATTTACCTTGATGGGTATTTCGATAGTAGGATGAGCCTTGAGTGCATTCAAAACTCGAAATTTAAGAGTAAACACCGAATGTTTCTTGAATGTTTTTACTTTAAATCCACCTTACAGATAGTATAGCTTTGGTCCGCTAAATATCCCAAACAAAATAGCTATACTAAAAATGTTCTCACCACAGATTTTAAACAGGCTTAGGTGATAAAGATAGGTTCTTGAGTTTTAAGCGTAAACGAACAAGTAAGCCCCACACAAAAGTTACGTGGCAAACGCTCTACTCCAAATATAGCGCGTGAATGGTTTCCCTTTTCTCCTAAAATCTTTACAAACAAATCTGAGGCACCGTTGACTACCTCAGGAGAATCATCCCATTCGGGAGTAGCCTGGAAGTAAGCATCTATGTGGTTTAACCCTAAGATATTATCAAACCCTACTTTTTCGTTGATTTGCGCCAAAACATTCAATGCGCACAACTGCATCGCTTCATATCCTTGTTCAGTAGAAAAGTCTTGCCCCAACCTACCTTGAAACTTAAACTCTCCATTGACAATGGGAAATTGTATAGCAATGTAGGCAATGTTGCCACGAATATTTACCGACATGTACGAACCCCCTGGAGTAGAAGGCTCTGGTAGTTCTAAATTATGTTTCTTGAGGTTTTCTAATGGATTGGCCATGTATTTTGATTATTTTCTCTGGGTAGTTATTCCTTATTTACCGTAGTTTTCCAGCCTCTCTTTTCCAAAACACGCACATTGTCTACGGCGTGCAAGGTAGGTAAATATTTACTCAAAAGCATTAATTCCTGATCGTTTGTATCACCCACAAAATCGTCCACATAAATCGCATTTCCATAGTTGTAAAATAGCTTCTCGGGTGAATTGTCTACAATGAGTATTTTGGACAAAGCATACCCTAGTTTTTTCACCTTTTCTAACTTTTTAAACCAAACCCTCGGCAAGCTATAATGATCATAGGCCAATCCTGATGCTTCTAAATAATTGATAGGGTAAGTGGTATAAGTGCATTTTTTACGGCTCCATACAAACGCTAGAGGGATATCCTTTGGAAAAACTGCTTTGACAATTTTGTTGACATAGTCACTACTGGCAGAAGACCACACTGCCAACTCAAAATACTGTTGACAAATCTGTATAAACTCTTCTAAAAAGGGGCGCTTATACACATAATATTGTTTCCAAAGCACCAAATCAGGCGTTAAATCCGGGAGAGGTACCTCAGTAGCATGAATCAAAGTTTCATCCAGGTCTAGTATCAGTAAAGTCTTGGTCATGCTTATAAAATAAAAAACTCCCTGATATGACTACCAGGGAGTTTTGAAAATATAATAATTGATAATAAAATCTATTTCGCGATTACCAGTTCCAGTTGAGCGGATACCGAAGCCCCTTTCAAGCTAATGAAATAATTTCCACTACTTAAATTCAACGCTTCTAACTCAAGTGAATGAGTAGATGCTCTCTGAGAGGTAGTAATTAATTTACGATAAACTACCTTACCTGATAAATCAATAATCGTTACGTGAATATCTTCGTCAGGCAATGCCACTTCCGAATTAATAGTCACTTTGCTTCCATTATTTGGGTTTGGATAAAGCAAGAATCCAGCTCCTGGGTTAATGCTTGCGCTCACGATTTTAGAGTAATTAAACTTACCATCTATGTCCCAAATTTTTAGACGATAGTAGTTAATACCATTCACTGGGCTATTATCAGTTGACTGATAACTCTGACTTAATTCATTGTTACCTAGTGCTGATTGTTGACCAAACTTGGTAAAGTTTTGCCCGTCGGTACTTCGCTCTAATTCATAATGGCTTACATCTTTCTCAGCAAGGCTTGTCCACTTCAGATACACTCTTTGTCCTTGTGGTGTAGCGGCAAGTGTTACCAAACTTACTGGTAATGCGGTATACTTGATGGCTAAGGCAAATACTCCACTGCCCAATCTGTCAAAAGCATTGATACTTGAAATAACCGTTGATCCACCAATATTTGCATTCACCGAATTTTCTCCTCCAAGGTTCACCCAATCAGAACCAGGTGAGTGGTAAGGTACTTCTACATCTAAACCTTTCAACGGATCAGATGCATTTACCGGAGTATTATCTCCTGGATCTACAAAAATACGGTAATTCTCTAGGTTAGCTACTGCAATGGTACTCAAATCAATGGTTACTCCTGCCAGCGCCTGAGTAGTTAAACTTTCTACTGTCAAGTCTAACGGAATACCAATTTTAGGTGCCAATGCTCCAGTAGTATTGAAGTTAATAGGGGCACCACCTGTAGTCACCGGATAAGGCGAACTAATCAACGGATAAGGCGCTTGATATACTTGATAGTAAGCATCCAACAATATATTTACATCCACTGCGGCAGGTATTACCCTTCCATCACCAGGTGCTCTGTTTTTACGTTGCATAATGTACAAGGCTCTACTTGCATCACCATTGTCTGGATTGTTATCCAAAGCAATTTGCAAGCTTACATCTCCAGGGAATTTAGTATCCTTACCCACGGTGTAAGTCTGTGTACTCAATGCTGTGGAGTTATAAATCCTACCCAGGTTCCCATCTACATAGCCTCCCGTAGCGGTAATGTTACCTCCTACAATACAAGCTCGTAAAGAATCGGCAATGATGTTGTTCAACCTAAAGTCTAAACTATTGCTTATTTCAGTTCTGGTCAGCAACGTTACGTGTCTATCTGATCCTTTAAATACATCTACATTGTAGTAGTCCTCTTTTTCTATAGGTACAAATACTACAGTAGGTGGGGTAGTGTAACCTGTACCCCCAGTATTTAACACCAATGAGTTTACCTCACCAGTTGTTGGATCAATGGTAGCCGTAGCCGTAGCCCCATATCCTCCTCCTCCTTCTAAAATTACTTGAGGAGCTGTCGCATATTTATCACCGTTTCCAGTAAGGGTCAAGCTGTTCACGGCTCCAGCACTCACTGTGGCAGTGGCTGTAGCTGCACTTCTAAACCCTTTCCCTACAGTTTGGTGCGCAAAAGAAGCAAAAATCACTTTTCCTTGATTTGGATCAAAGGTTCCCTCGTTTTGCCAGTTCCCCCACAATTCAATAGTAAAGTTACTGTTAGAAGGGTTAAATCTGGTTCCTGCATTCTGAATGGTCAGATTACGTTCTACTCTGATGTAAGAGTTCAATTCTGTATTACCATCCGACAAGATCAAATTAAAGAATGCATTTGCATGCTCATCTGACTGGCCAACCGCAGCGGTAGATACATCAGTATTAGGTTGAGTATAAGATTCTACAATACCTGAGGCCGCATTAATGGTACGCGTCAAAGGTTGGTTAAAATTCACGGTACCTCCACCATTTTTAAATGTACCTTCATTACTCCAGCTACCTCCAATCTTCATTGTTCTCGCACTAAATACTTCTATAGTAGTATTGCTACTTGCCGAGAAACTTTCCAGAATGGTCATATTCTGGTTGATATCCAGAAAAATTGGGGCACGAGCATTTGTGGGGTTCAATCCAGGAATCAGTGTCTCGATCGTTAAACTTCTACAAGTAATCGGATAAGCCAATGAATCCAAATCAAAATCAACCCTCAAAGGAGTCGGGGCAATTACCGTTGAAGGCCCTAAAACATTGTTAGATTGTAGCGCCGCATAGGTATAATCAATAATTACGTTTTTATCTGGAGTGGGTACTCCATTTGGTCGCCAGTTATTTGGGTTAGACCACGCCGTTCCAGCATTGTTTGGTCCACCATCCCAACGCACAATATTAGGTTCCACCCAGATTACCATATCATTGTTATTCTGTTCATCGTCGTAGTCTTCACCCGAGAATGTACCCAAGGCATCTTTAAATACTACTTGATTCTCAACATTGGTTCCAGTTCCATTTCTTCTTACGTTGTTGGTATTGAATGGATTACTCAAACGTGTTGGGTTCTGAGGGAAAATTACATTGTAAATAGTATCCACTACCGGAGTAGCTGTATAATCGTGGGTTACACTGGACGGCAATGTTTCAGTAGTACTGTATTCGTTGCTGTTATCCCGATAGGTAGTATAGTTTTCTGGGAAAGTAATAAAGGTACCATTCACTGCACCACCTACATTATCCCGGTTGTAACCATTGGTAAAAATACCATCACTAAAAGTAGCCGCAGGGTATACATTTTTAGCGGTCAGCACAATTGAGCTAATGGTCGTAGCATTGAGATAAGCAATCGCAGCTCCATCTCCTGCCTCAGTATCACCTGCTTGTGGAGTAATCACCACTTTAGGAGTACCATTATACATGTTACCACCAGTAGTAACTCCAATGGCACTGATTCTTGAACCTCGCAAGGCGGTTACATTTGCTCCTGTACATCCACAAGTTGTATTTACAGCGGCACTAACGTCTACATCTGAGCCATAACCTGTACCATAAACTTTGGGTAGCACACTTGCTACTACATTATCTACTACTGTTACTAATAAAGTTGCTGAAGTATTAGGTCCATCAGTTACTGTTACATCATGAGTACCATCTGTACAACCAGATCCTTGGGCATTAATTTTTGCCTTAGAAATCTCATCAAATGCAGGAGCGACCATTGTAATATCACCTGCGACAGTAGTAGCCGCCGTTCCACCTCCTGCAAGCCCATCAGTATAGGTAACTGTAGGTTTTTGAGTATAATGCCCTCCATCAATTACTACCACACTTGCCAATGTAGTATTAGTCAATAAAGCAGTTGCTGCCGCTCCTCGTCCATTCCCTGTGGGGTCGGTAATAATGACGAATGGGGTACCCGTATAATCTGCTCCTGGTGTTACACTAATAGACTCAATTTCACCAACTGTTTCTACAGTAGCGGTGGCCTGTATCGCGCCATTGGCAATGCCAATTCCAGCAGCATCAGGCGATTGAATAAGTACATTAGGAGTACTTCCATATTCAGAACCAGAGTTAGTCAAGGTAATACTCTGTACACTCATCGTGGGCTGAATTGTAGCATCTGGCCCTGCACCAGTAGTGGTCCCACCAGTAAGGGCAATTGTAGGTGGCAAATCATAATTTTGTCCTCCCGACGCCAACGTTACTTCAGTCACTTGCATCGTAAAAGACGCGGTAGCTTGTACCCCACCAGTAGGTGGCGCAATAGTCACTGTAGGTGCAGTAGCATATCCAGAACCTCCATTGGTGATCACAATCTGAGTGACTACCCCATCTACTACTACCGCTGTAGCCGTGGCAGCCCCTGTGCTGAATGTTACCGCAGGGACACTTGTATAATTTCCACCTCCATTGGTTAAGTTAATCGCAGTGACGGCACCAGAAGTCACAGTTGCAGTTGCTTCTGCTCCTGGTGATTGAATAGTCAAAGTAGGGGTAGATGTATAATCGGTTCCTGGGTTATTCAAAGTAATGCTTTTAACAGTTCCTGAGAGGTTTGCCGAAAGTGATGCATTTCTGGTTTGTATATCAGTAGCAGCAGCAGGAGCAATGATTGATATACTAGGTCCTTCTTCGTAGCCGCTTCCTGCCGCACCAACAGTTACTGACTCTATACTCATTGTAGGTGTGAAAGTACCACCAACACCGGCTCCACCAAAGGTTAAACCAGTAGGTGCAGAAGTATATCCAGATCCTGGATTGGTAATAATCACCCCTTTGATTCCTCCTGAAGGAGTGTATATAGGCGTTGCTGTAGCAGCACTACCACCTACACGGCCCCCATTAGTTTCCAGATTAATGGTCGGGGTACTTGTGTATCCAGCTCCTGGGTTCGTTACATCAACTCGGGTAATGATTCCACTTACCACTGTCGCCACAGCAGTAGCGTTGGTAGTAGGTGCTCCGCCTCCAGTAATTTGTACTGCAAAACTACCATTACCTCCACTGCCATTTAAGTAGTTTGTTCCGCCACCAGTCAAATCTATTCTAAGCAATTGTCCAGTAGTCGCAATATCAAGCGTAGCAGTTGCCTGAGTAGTAAAAGTTCCGCCATCAATGGTCACCGTAGAAGTACCATCAAAACCAGAACCAGGTGTAATATTTTTTGCACCAGTTACTGTAGCAGTTACTCCTGTAACCGAAACGTTTGTGGTGTTATTTGTACTTGAATTGTCAATAGTAATATCTCCAGCAGTAGGCACCACATCATAACCTTCTCCACCATCCACTACCGAAATACTTG
>DMXI01000380.1 GCA_003483885.1 Microscillaceae bacterium | reverse complement strand
GCTTTGGCTATTCACTCAAAAAAGTGCTGCATCAGCACTAATCACTCATCATTTTTATCTCCGAAGACAAAATTTAAACATACTCTTATGGAACCACTTGTTCCTAAGGGTTTTCCAAACTTTGATAACCATGTATTTAAAACCCACATTATTTTTCTTTTTCATCTTTTACATTGGGGGGCAGCAGGCTTCTGGGCAGCTTGCGAGTTCCCCATTGTTTGAAGTGGATGGCCGTTTTATAAAGCCTTACACCAACCAATGGAAAACGACCCGAGTGGATAGTAATGGAAAAAAAACTTTGGTATATAAGCTTTGGACCGATTACGGGCAGGTGATTGAACTAGATGGGGTAAAGTATTTTCATCGGGTACAAGATTTATACAATGCCTCTGGCCAAATCGTAGATAGTTGGACTAATCTGGTTGAGCACCGAACCCTCTTACCTAAAATGACGCAACGGATAAGCCCAACTGGTCGCTTTATGCATGTGGTTTTTAGCCCTGACAAAATACAAGGTCGTATACCTAAAGCGCCTCAAGGCATTGAGTCAACTACGGTAAACATCGCGCTCCGACAACCTTTATACGATTGGACTTTGTACGGAATGCTATTGGTAGGGCTACCTTTAAAGCCTCAGGCTCAATATACCTTGCCCTGCATCAATCTGTTTACGGGTAAAGAAATACAGCTCGAGGCTACTGTCAAAAATAAAGAAACCGTGGTAGGAGCCAAAGGCAAAAAACTGAAGGCCTGGCGCGTAGAAACCAATCAAAATATGGTGTTTTGGCTCAGTAAAAAAGCGCCTTATGTCATTCGCCTGGAGTATACAGTAGGCAGTGCGGTGTTGGTTTGGGAGATGCTTTAGGCTACTGAAACAGAATCACCTTTCCTACATCTTGTTGACTCATTCCTTGTTTTGCTATCTGGTTCAATGTCAAGGTCTTGCTAAGTTTTACCGTAAAATCCATTTGGTTAACTTCCGTACTCACTTGCTGCAATAAATCGCCGTCAGCCCCCGTAACCTGACCAATAAGCTCTACTTCGTGCTTTTTGGCCAAACGGGAAAATTTACTCATCATCATTTTCATGATCCATTTAAGCAGGCCAGGTAATTTCACTCCAGTTTTAATCATTTTGGAAGTATCGACGTAATGTACCGAGACTACTTTTTTAGGCTTGAGAGCAAGTGATTTTTTCAATACCTCTCCTCCTACTGTATCCAATACATAATCAATACTTTGAGGAGCTACTTCTCGCAAAAAATCCTGGGTTTTGTAATTGATAATGGTGTTTACTCCAGCTTTTTGTAGTAGGTCAATATCCTGCTCTCCCGCAGTAGCTATTACTTCTAGCCCCATTTTAATAGCCAATTGGGTCGCCTGAAAACCTACCCCACCTGCTGCTCCGTGAATCAGTATCTTTTCACCTGGTTGGGCTTTCAATTGCAGTAAAGCATCATACGCCGTCAATAAAGGTAAAGCAATGCCACCCGCTTCGGTTACTGAAATGTTTTGAGGGATTTTGGCTACATCAGAGGCATTGACCGTAATTTCTTCGGCCCAAGTACCAATATCACTAAATTTTCGATAAAAAAACACTTGATCTCCTGGCATAAATGCTTGCACTGCGGCACCCACAGCCACTACCTCACCTGCCCCATCTATCCCACCAATTTGTGGCTTTTTATATTTGAGAAAAGGCATACCTTTCATTAAATCGACATCTACTGGGTTGATTCGGCTAGAAACCATTTTTACTTTGATTTGGTGAGGCTGTAGGTGGGCAGTAGGCAGTTCTTGTACTGCCATGGTCGAAAGTGCTTTACCTGCTTTGGTTCTAATGATTGCTTTCATAAGGGAGTTTGAGTAATTTTTTTGGCTATTATGTATTATGAAGTCTTGTTTGTATTATGATGGCGGTATAAGGTATATATAGCAATCAGTCCAGGAATGATAAACATGATCAAAGATTGAATTACTCCTGTGGCATTTGTAATAAGACCAACTTTTAACCCTGCATATAAATCCAACAAGTCCATGACAAGTCGCACCAACAAAGCCAATAGGATAGTCTGGTAAGTTCGAAAAAACCAAATACCTGCTACCATAGCTACACCAATGGCCAAGTAACGAGCCGCAGAATTTAGCATAATAAATTCGCTTGCTCCTCCAGTCGCTACCCCAAATGCTTTCATCATTCCTTGTCCATCCACAAAATTCCATAGGCTAAAAGCCAATGTCCAGAGGGTGAGGTATATCGGAATAATATACCACCACCATTTTAGTTTTAGTTTCATAATAATTTGATTATCAAAACCATATAACTTTACCTTATCGACCATACTACTAGACATTTTTCGTTTGTGTCTCCACAAACGAAGGCAACCGCGCCGTTGGCCGTGTCCTCACGGCCTTTAGTCAAAATGTCTAGTAATATGCTTATCGAGTTTGAAAATTACTTATGGTCTTGGGAATGGTTATTAAAAGTGTGGGTGTTCGTTGGCAACTTCTGCTTGAGGGGCAATAGGCTGACTGACACTCCAATGCTCTACAATCTTGTGGTTTTCGTCCAGGCGAAACCAATCAAAACTTACTCTTTCTTGGCTTTCGTCCTCTATTGTGCCAAAAAAATGCCCTTGGGTCATTACCAAATCTCCTGAAGCAATCAACATTTTATTATCGTGCGGCATTTTGCCTCCAGGCTGGCTTAAAATATGGTTCTCTAATACATTCTGCCCTATAAGTTCGCCCTCGGTTTCGTGGTGATACACGTAGTTTTCACTCACCAATGTCTTGATCTCTTCTAATCTTCCCCGGTTCAATACATGGTCCAAAAAACGCTTGACTGTTGCTTTATTGGCGGCTCTTGTTTCCACATTATTAGTGGTTTCTCCATTGCCTGCTCCCGCTATAGCTTTCTGTAGTTGGTCGTTGGGCATAGGTGCCAGCGCATCCCAATGTTCCTGGATTTTACCGTTTTCTACTCGCCACACATCTACACATAGTAAGGGATGCTCTCCCAATGGATTGGGAGCAGTATAGTATCCATGGTAAGCCATCAAGTCTCCATCGGCAACCCAGCGAATAGGCTTGTAGCCAAATTCAAACTGTAACATTTCTTTGATGTGCGCAATTCCATCTTTGGCCCAGGGATTATGCTGAATAAAATCTTCGGCAAAAGACGCTTCTACTGTTTGTTCGTTTTTGCTTTCCAGAATGGCATCCATGCCATCCCAAACCAGCTGGATATTTTGTTTTTCTTTTGGAGTTAACATTTGTCTCTTTTACTTATGAATTTTATGATGATTGTTTCATATTGATTGACACAAAACTCCAAGTATAGTATGAATAAATCAAGTAGTCATATCTAAATTGCTTAGTCTATAAAAAATGACTATTATTGATTATCAGTCAGTTAATTTTGAAAAAAGTTTGCAATTTTAAGAAAAAACTTGAGCAAGTTTTTCACTCTTCATAAGAGAAAGTGGATTAGCCTTAAAGTGTAAAGGCAGATTCAATAACTTTGTGTATATTTGATGATACTATACCGATGAATATCTATGAAAAAAGTGTTGGAAGAGGGGCTGGCATTTACCCCTCAATTTGATAAAAGAGGAGGCTTGCTTCCAGTCGTTGTTCAGGAGTTGAGCACAGGAGCCATTTTGATGTTAGGCTATGCCAATCAGGCAGCACTAGACGAAACCCTACAATCAGGGATGGCCACTTTTTGGAGTACCTCACGAAAGGAGCTTTGGACTAAAGGTAAAACTTCTGGAGATTATCTTAAAATTGAGAATATTTTGGTGGATTGCGATCAAGATGCGTTAATATACCAAGTACGTATGCTGGGATCGGGAGCTTGCCATACCAAAGATGCCAACAATGAAGCACGCAAATCTTGCTTTTACCGAGCAGTAGATTCATTTGATACGCTGGCATTTGCTGCTATACAGACTACTACGGAAAATAAGCCAGATTAGACCAATCAAAAACCGTTTGTGACTTTTTGCTCATATTGCCGACTATCAAGGCAAAAGTTTGTTTGCAAAGCTTATTTCTTGCAAAATTATGAATAAAACGATATCAGAAAATATTACCCAAACCCCTCAGCACGAGCATCATCACCACACTTGTAACCATGACCATGGCGATGGTCACCATCTACACGTCCATCCGGTTACCTCTAACCTTAAAGTTGCCTTTTTTCTTAATTTCTCCTTTACCATTATTGAATTTATAGGTGGAATTTTTACCAATTCTATGGCCATTATGTCTGACGCCATCCACGATCTAGGCGATACCATTGCCATTGGCTCGGCTTGGTTTATGGAAAAGTACTCCGAAAAAGAGCGAGATGAGCGTTTTGCCTATGGTTATAAAAGATTTTCGCCTTTGTCAGCCTTTATTACTTCAGTCATTTTGATTGTAGGCTCAGTCTTTATTTTCATAGAAACGATTCCCCGTCTTATTCACCCAGAAGCAGTAAATGCTCAAGGAATGCTCATATTGGCGATTTTAGGAGTAACTATGAATGGATTGGCAGTTTTGCGATTAAAAACCGGGGATAAGGATTCTATCAACCAAAAAGCGGTGATGCTACACTTAATGGAAGATGCCTTGGGTTGGTTGGCAGTATTGGTTGGTAGTATTGTGATGATTTTTGTCCATGTGCCCATTTTAGATCCTATTCTTTCGCTTTGTATTGCAGTGTATATTCTATACAATGCCATCAAAAACCTACGTGCCATCCTCAATGTTTTTATGCAGGCAGTTCCCAAAAACTTTGACCAGGATAAACTCAAAGCAAAGGTATTGAAAGTAGAAGGTGTATTGGATTTGCACGATATCCGGGCTTGGTCGATGGATGGAAAATCGGTGGTGCTCACTGCTCATCTTATGGTAGAAGAAGACCTTGGAGCCGAGCGTCATCAGGCTATTAAGCACGCGATTAAGCATATGTGCGAGCACGAATATGTGCAGCACGTAACTCTAGAAATAGAAACTCCTTCGGAGAATTGCAAGTTAGCTAACAAGTAATCTCAAGCATTTTGCCCATATAATACCTTTACTCAAAAACTATTTTTTGGTGGCTAGTTCAAAGTCTACCTTGTGCTGGATTGCTTTAAAAAGTGACTCAAAATTTGAATCTACGTTCTTCGGGTCAATTTTTTTACTATTCATCAGAAGATGCCTTTTAGCTTGCCCATTGTCCAGATATTCTACATTGAGTGTACAGTAATGCGTAGAATTATTCCCTCGATGTCTTACCTGTTCCAGTTTTTGAATCAATGTATAAGGAAAAAAGGTAACTTGAGTCCCCTTATGCCATATCAATGCATCATCGGTAGCATAAAGCCCCTCCCGTTGCTTTCCCTCCTTTATTTTACGCCGTTTTGTGGTGTCTCTCAAAGTGAGTCGCAGTACCACCCAAAATGGAATTGATACAAACACGGCTACTACAAATAAATCGGATCTTCCATTCAAGCTCTGAATCAGCGCGATTACTGGAAATAAAGTGGTCACAAAGAGTGCTATCTTATAAATTATCGCGGGGAGCAATACAATTGGAAAAAATGCCACTCCTTTTGGAATAGGCAAGTTTTCATCATAGAGGTAAGTGTACCTACCTTGGTCGTTTTTTTTAAACTCAGTAATGGGTTGTTGAATCACAATATGCATAAGGTATAATACCTTATTTTAGTGAAAAATTCAAATGGTCCCATCACTACCAACCTTAGCCCAACCCCAAATACAACAGTCCACTAATCACTAATAACAATATCCATTGACCTAATTTGAGGTATTTTTTAGGAAACGATTGTGAGATAAGTAACGTGATGATCCAGAATACTGCATATCCGGCAAAATAAACACTCAACAGTTTTACCAAAAGCAATTCTTGGGTAATCCAGTCAGTAAAATTAATCACACTCAGGCCAACTGTAGCCATCAACAAATCAAACGAAACCCAATGCCACCCACAACGGGCCATCGTCCACTTTTCTTGCTTGTTGGCCCAGTTATCTTCCTGGTTTTTTATACCAATAACCTCTAGTTCTTTGTCTCCTTGAAAGGTATGGGCCAAAAAGGCCAATCCAGTCAGTATATTGGCAATAATCAGATATGTATTCATTTTTGTACCCTTTGATAATAAGATTCATGATAAACTTTGCCCCACTTGCCGTTTTCATACACCCCTACTTTGTAAGCGTACTTATTGGCGTGCACAAATACCCAGCTATCTCTAAAGTTTTTGCCCATATAAGGGTAATCGTAATAGATATTTTTGCCATCTACCGTACAAGTGCCCTGCGTAATGCCGCCAAATACATCGAACTCCCAAAAAACAATTTGTTTCTTTTGGGCATCCCAAGCTCTAATGCCCTCGTTGCGCAAACCAAAAGCGCCTGTTTTTTGGTTGACAGTACCATAAGTTTGCACTTTCATAATTTTTTTGTTGAGTCCCCATTTAAAAATTTGGGTTTGTCTAAACTTTTTCCCATTGCCCCAGGTACCGTTCATTTCCCATTTGCCCGTGGTGAACACTTCAAAAACAGCCAACGGAGACTCGTTTTTTTGGGCAAACGCTTGTACACTAGTCAGTACAATGGCGAGCGTGATAAGCGTGTATTTCATAAATATGTTTTGAATTGTATAATGGTACAAATCTCTATATTTCTTGGCTCTAAAAATTGTAAAAAATTTACCTCCAGGCCAACATTGCTTTCTCAGACTATTTTAAGGGCACATAATGCGTATACTCTCCTTTTTCTCGCAAAAAACGCTTGGGACTGAAACCTGCAAATTTTTTAAATTCTTTTACAAAATGTGCCTGGTCATAATAACCACAATCGTAGCCCAAGCTGGTCAATTTTGAAAACTGTCCTTGTGCCATCTCATTGAGTGCCAGGTTAAAACGAGTAATTTGTTGGTATTGCTTGGGGCGAAAGCCTACAAACTTCTTGAACAAATGAATGAGGTGTTTTTGAGAGTAACCAATAGATTGGGTGATGTTTTGGAGTATGTCCCAAGTAGGGTTATTATGAATCTGGGTTAGCAAATATTGAATAGATTGATGAGGCAAAAATTCAGCTTTGAATCGCTGGTGAAGCCATCGATAAATGTAGGTAAACTTGTCTGCTACCGCTTCAGCATTGATTAATTGTTCCCGAAGGTGATGCACTTCTTGAGCAAACAACAAGTCGGCCTCTATGACTAAATTGTTGAGCTCTACTACTGGAAAATGCAAAAAGGGATAGGCTCCCTGGGGCAAAAATCGGATAATAACCATCGCAGCATTATACCCTGAATCTATAGAAATATACCCCGAATGCATGCCCGAAACCCAGGCTTTGCGATGAGTTTTGGCAGGGGTAAGCAATTGATTGTCATATACATGTTGGTCGATACCTGTAAGTTCAATAATGAGATTGACCGAACCATCGGGTAAGAGTCTTTCTATTTGGTGGGTGGGTTGGTAGTTGTCATAATACAATACCGACTCGATGAATTGATTGAGCGGATAAGGTGGGGTTTGTAACTCAAAGTTCATAAAAAAGGTTGCTCAGTTCTAATAATCAACTAAATATACAACCTTCTCTTTATCAATTCATTGCTTTGGGATGAACTTATTAAGCTTCTCAGGCATTTTAATTTTACTAAATTGCAACTCATAAAATTAATCCATCGATTATTTTCCAAAAATTATGGCACAAGACCACTCCAATTTCTTCAATGATGTGTACGAAGTTGTAAAACTCATTCCCGAAGGACGCGCCACCAGCTACGGCGCTATTGCCGAATACTTAGGCACCAAAGGCCGGGCTCGTATGGTAGGCTGGGCTATGAACAGCGCCCATACTCGCGATGATGTGCCTGCTCATAGAGTCGTAAACCGGGAAGGCTTGCTTACTGGTAAACATCACTTTGGTGGAGATCGAATGCAGCAATTGCTCGAAGCTGAGGGTGTGGTCGTAGAAAACGATCAGATTCAAGATTTTAAAACGAAAGTGTATTGGAATCCGATGACAGAACTAGAGCTATAAAAGCTAAAAAAAATAAAGGCGTGGACAAATGTCCAACGCCTTCTTCTTTGTATAAACTATACTTGTACTTGCAGCAATTTTTTAATTAATCATTATTATAAAGCACCTAATATTTTGTTGTATTGTACTTGGTTGTATTGTACTTGTTATGAAGTCTTTTTCTTGAAGAGTGAATTGATACCCAAGGCTGCATAAATAGGGCAAAAACTCATAAAACTAGTCAAAGCAAAAATTACAGCTGCCGCCAACAACACATACCCTACTACACCGCCAATGATATTGGTAAAAAATAGCACAAAAACTACAGCAGCCACTGCTAAACGAATTACTCGGTCGGCGTTTCCTAAATTTTTATTCATAAGAATCTATGTTTTAAAATAAATGACGATTTTCAATTTGTTACTTCAAAACTACAGGCTTTCCTGACCAAAAGCAGTAACTAAAGTCACCACCCCATATTTTTTTTATAAAACCTTGATCCCTTCTTGGTTTTGGCTCACTTTTCCTTCGTTTTCCAGTTTTTTCATCATACGGCTAATTACCTCTCGAGCAGTCCCTAGCTCATCAGCGATTTTTCGATGGGTAATCTTGATTGGATTTTTTTGGGTAAGGCGCACTTTTTCTTTAAGATAATCGTATATCCGTTTATCCATTTTGTCAAATAGCAAGTGCTGAATGGTGCTTAGCAACTCTGCGTACCGTAGGTTGTATTGCTGAAAAAACAACTGATGTACATCAGTATATTGTTGTTGCCATTCCTGAAGTTTCTGCCCAGGCAATAAGAGTATTTCGGAATCTTCTTCGGCAATGGCAAATATTTTACTGGGTTCGTTGTTCCTGTTGGCCGAAAACGACATAATGCAGCTTTCTTTGGGCTGAATGTAGTACAGCAATAACTCCTTATCTTCGTAGCGAGTAAACACTTTGATGAGTCCTTCTAAAACTACGGGAATGACTTTGACATACTGCCCTTCCCGCAATATTTCAGTATCTTGCGGCACTTGCAAAGTAGACGCGTGTTGAGCAATTTCATTTACAAATTTAGGATTAAGATGCGCAAGCTTTTCGGTGATTTTATCCATTGCGTTGTATATATTATAGCTTAGAAGTTGTAGTATTTATTATTCAAACAAATATATATTAAAAAGTGATCATATATCAAATCTTATTGTATGCAACCATTGCCATTGTGGCCTTGAGCCTGCTGGCACTCACTACAGTCAATAACTCTAAAGCCATGGTTGCTAAAGGCATTGTCACACTCCCTGCTAGCAAAACTTTCTATTATTTGGCAATCCCCTGTTTTACCTTAGGCATCTTTTGCTTGCTGTTGCCTTGGGTCTCTCCTGACTCAGAAGATGGACAGTTGATGCTCCTAGTTATGAGTATTGTAGGGCTTATCTCTGTACTGGGGGCAATACTTCTTTGGCTTACTTACAAAAATCATTGCTTGTCCTTTGATCGTCATGAGTTTTGGATCACCAATTTTCGTGGTGTATCCTCTACACGCCAACCTTGGAAAAATCTGGAAGAAATTCGTTGGAATCTTATTTGGGGCAACATCACCCTTTTACTAAAAGATGGCACCAAGCTAAAGTTTACTCAATTCCTATCAGGGTTGCCTGAGTTTATAAATGCAGTAGAAAAACGGACTCCATTGAAAGTAAAAAAGTTTAGAGAGTATCATGAAAAAACAAAGGATTGGCATCAGCAAAATCCTTTTTAATTGATTAAAAAAAATTAGAAGGGGAGCTTTTTCATCGCAAAATATTATTCTATACATCCTATTCGTTAAGCGAAGAATTTATAAATTAGAAATTCATTTTATCCATTAATCCATACCCATGAAAACAGTAGGAATTGTACAACTTACCCAGGCTAAAGAACCAATCAATCAATTGGTAACCAAATTTGGAGGACAACCTGTATGGCTCGAGACTCCCGAGTGGCCTTTGAACAAAAACACCCAAGAGCCTTTGGCTTTTATTGGCCAAATCGTGTTAGAGGAAAAAATTTATGGCACTACTTCCGCTAAAGTGGCTTATTTGTTTATCAATCCCGAAGATTTTGCTGATAGTGCCCTACCCGAAGACGGAGAAAATGCGGTGATCTTACAACCAGGTAACAATACTTTTTATAACTGCACTGATGCCGCCACTGGGCCTGCCATGCAGCATCCTGCCAATACAAGCTTTGATCCGGATGGCCTATGCGAATTTGAAGTAACATTGGAATACCGCGAGGAAGTACCTGTAGACGAACTCAAGTACAAACGCATCATGCTGGATATGGAAAATCAACCCGCTTCTTTTATCCAGGAAGAGAACGTACTAGCAGTGCTGGGAGGTACTCCAGCTTGGATGCAAGCCGATGATTCGCCTTTTAAGGAGGCTCGTATGATTATTCAAATGGAAGAAGATATGCCTTTTCAAGTAGACTTTGGAATGGGTGATTTGTATGCTTTTATGAATGCGGACGGCACTGAAGCAAAGTGTTTGTGGCAAACTTGATGTTTTGTTTTTGTATAAAAACTGTGATAAAATGCCCGAGTTTAGTAATATCCAAACCTATGTACTTGTAAAGGGATGCAATTATCAAGAAGAGCTTAACAAGTACTATAGTATTTTAGAGAATATTGGCGTGGGAACCCAAGATGTTAGAAAACGGTTCAATGGCTTTTATTGGGAACTTGATGATGACGGGTACGTTCATAATCAGATTTCATCAAACTTTCCTTTTTTGATATCAACCTTAACACCCATCCCAATTAGGCCACATATTCCGTTTTATACCACACAGTCAGGAATTTGGATGGGTTTAGAGCTTCTCATAGAAACCGAAAAATTACAAGACTTAATCACTAGAACATATTATCAAAAATCCTACATTCTAATTAAAACGCTTGTTTACGAGCTACATAAACAATTTCAGCAAACTGGGGTGTATTTTACAGATGAAGCTCAAGACGGGCAAGATTTCGATGGAATCACTGAACATGACCACACTCAGCTCTGGAACTTTGATTATGCTATTATTCCCAATCACTTGAAAACACTATATGCAAATTGTCCAGCCACTCATCAAATCAAACCCCATGACAAATACTTTGAAGCTTGGTATATTGGCGAAGGAAGGTGGCAAAATGAACGGTAATCAGCGAATGAATAGCTCGAGATAATCAAACATACGGCCTTTACATTGTACTAATCATTTTTCAAAATTCCTTATCTTTATTCCAGCTATATTTTTTAATACAAACCATATAACAACGCACATGAAAACAATTAGTTTATCTCTATTGCTACTAATACTAGTACCTCAATTGGGGCAAGCCCAAAACGACCTTGTGGCTATTGGCCAAACCTTGACGCATTACATAGAAGGTACTACCAATGGACAACCTGATCGACTTCGCAAAGCTTTTCACCCCGATTTTCAATTGTATTTGGCTGCCGCCGATACCCTAAGAACCATTGATGGCCAAGGGTATATTAGTCGGGTAAAAAAGGGGCAAAAATACAATCGAGTGAGTCGTATCGTATCAATTGATTATGAAAACGATGCCGCAATGGCCAAAATTGAAGTGTATTTTCCAGATACCAAGCGTATTGCTACCGATTATTTGATGTTGCTGAAGCTGAATGATGGTTGGAAAATCATTGCGAAGTTTATCAATGTAAAAAATTACCAAACCATCAATGATTTACAAACCAAGGCAAAGCAAGGCATTGCCGAAGTAAAGGAAACGCTACAACACTATATAGAAGCAACTGCTCAGGGACAACCAGGTCGTTTGATACAAGCATTCCATTCGGACTTGAACTTATATTATGTCAAAAACAAGCAATTGACGGTTATTCCTGGCAAACGCTATATCAAAAACTTTCAGGTAGGAAAACAATACGCCCGTATTGGCAATGTGTTGGCCATTGACTATGAAAACGATGCTGCGGTGGGTAAAATCCAGATTCTGATGCCTAAGCGGAACCGCATTGCCATTGATTATTTATTTTTATTAAAAATCAATGGCCGTTGGAAGATTATTCATAAATCGTTTACCACCAAAGTTTATTAGTTCTCTTCTAAGTTTAAGGCTGTCTCATAATACATTCTAAACCAAATAATATTTTAGTTTTAGCTCCAGACCTGACAGGTTTCAAAAACCTGTCAGGTAGGGTGTTCAGAATTGATGATTTTTTTCCCCATGTTTTTACCGAAGAAGTCAAGTATCAACTAAGCCCCTCCTAACCTCCCCAATTGGGGAGGAACGTTACTCGTGGCAGTTT
>DMXI01000382.1 GCA_003483885.1 Microscillaceae bacterium | reverse complement strand
GGATTATAGCCCCAGCTATCGTTGTTTTCAAACTCATTGATAGGCATCAACTCAATGGCATTTACCCCTAGGCGTTGTAAATAATCCAAGGAATCAATCACGTCTTTATAATGGTGAGAACCCACAAAATCACGGACTAATAATTCATAAATTACCAGGTTTTCTTTGTCAGGATGCCCACCCACTGGTTCGGGGTAAGTCCATTGGTAGGGTGTTTGGCCGGTTTGCAATACTGTAGAAATCCCGTGCTGAGGTTGGGGGTGTTGAATCAAATTTGGATAAACTGTAGCTGAAATTTCACCGTCATTGGCTGGATCAATCACTTTATCAGCGTATGGGTCTCCAATTTTGAGTGTACCTTCTACCCAATATTGATAAATGTACTCTTGGCCTGAAGTCAGGTTGTTAATCTCTAACCAAAACTTTTCACCGTCGGGCGTTTGCTTCATTTGATAAGCATCATTGATGGCCCAGTTATTAAAGTCTCCTACTGCATATACAAATTGCTTACGAGGTGCAGTGAGTACCAACGTAACTTTGCTGGCATCGTCATGATAATTGATACCATCTACCAGACCTGTAGGCAGTGCTTCTACAACATTGGCCTGACGAATGGTCAATTGAACTGTTTTTTCGTTGCTTACTGCGTTGCCATTTACGGTACCTTCTACTCTTACTGTATAAGTTTTAGAAACGCTGGCCGTAGCCTCGTAGCTGATTTGGTCGGCATTGTTGACTGTAGCTACCAAGTTACCATCCAAGTACAAATTTAAAACACTAGCCGTGCTAGAAGCTTCTGCGGCAAAAGTGATTTTGTCGCCTGCCACTGCAAAAATACCATCCGTAGCAGGAGCAGAAACCCGCGCGTAATCTCCTGGATCAATGTTTAGGAAGAAGTCGCCATTGTCAGCGGTTTTACCAGTATTGGCTCCATTGGCATCTCTAAACACCATCGCCAAGCGGAAAATGAGATCGTTGGTAGTAGCGCCATAATAGCTTCGAATGCTGGGCGAAAGGGTGATTTGCCATTTATTGGTTTCTCCCGTTACTCTGGTCATTTCGCCAATGCCATCGTCTTGTCCGTAGTTACCCACTACATTGGTCCAGCTTTGGCCATCGGGGCCACTCTTGATAATACCCGAGTGCATATATACCTTATCGGCTCCTAGCAATCCAGCATTGCCCTGGGTAGCATCATAAATAACCGTTACTGATTCATCCGCTCTGGGAAATGCAGGTACTAAAGTAACAGCTGGGTCACTATTCACTGGAATGACCGTGAAAGTGTAAGCGCCTGTTTCGTCATTAAAAGTAACATTGTATTGGCCTCCTGAAACTGGAATATTGGCTCCGTTTTGCACGCCAGTACCATTCGGGAAGTCAGTGGCGCCCCAGTTTACATCCCAGGCGTTATTGGCTCTAAATTTAGCTTCTCCATCTACTAAGGTCACATTGGTCAAGGTCCAAAGATGCGGAAAGAAAGGGTCTTGTATCATAGGCGTAGAAGCATCCCAGCCTTGAGGGGTAGCCGATCCTATAATGCCTACCGTAGCATAGGTAGGAGCAGTATCGGTGGCAAAATCATACGCACCCGTTTGGTCATTGAAGGTAATGTCATACACACCTGCGGTTACGGGAATGTTTGCGCCATCCTGAGTTCCAGTTCCTTGAGGAAAATCAGTTGCTCCCCAGTTAACCGTCCATTCGTTATTGGCTCTAAATTTAGCCTCTCCAGCGTTTAACTGAACACTTTCCAATCGCCAAAGGTGAGGGTTGTTGGCATCTTGTACCATCGCAGTAGAAGCATCCCATCCTTGAGGAGTGGCCGATCCTATGATGCCTACAGTATTGTAAGTAGGCGAAGGAGTGTCGGTACCAAAGCTGTACACGCCTGTTTGGTCGTTGAAACTCACGTTGTAGGTACCCGCCGTTACTGGAATGTTGGCTCCATTCAGTACTCCTGTGCCATTTGGAAAGTCAACTGTGCCCCAGTTTACATCCCAGGCGTTGTTGGCTCTAAATTTAGCCTCTCCTGCGGTCAGGGTTACGTTGGCCAAAGTCCAAACGTGGGGATTAAACACATCCTGTACCATAGCGGTAGAAGCATCCCATCCTTGGGGAGTGGCTGAGCCAATAATGCCTACCGTTGCATAAGAAGGAACAGAGGTGTCGTTGAAACTGTATTGCCCCGATTGGTCATCAAACACAATGTTGTAGGTGCCTACCGTTACTGGAATGTTGGCCCCATCTTGAACACTGGTTCCGCGAGGAAAATCCGTATTTCCCCAGTTAACTGTCCATTCGTTGTTGGCTCTAAATTTAGCTTCTCCTGCTACAAGGGCGACATTGTCTAATCGCCAAAGGTGAGGGTTTGTAGCATCTTGCGTCATAGGGGTGGAGGCATCCCACCCTTGGGGGGTAGCCGATCCGATAATGCCGATGGTTTGGTAAGTGGTCTGAGCTATGCCTACAGAATACAAGCCTACCAGCCACAGCATTACAAGCAGTGGTCTTAAATAGTACTTACTCATGTAATATAGTTAATTAAGTAAATCAGTAAAAAAACAGATGTCGAGGCTCTAGCTAAGTTTGAAGATGTGTATTTTATAACAAAACCTAGTTAGAGTTGTACCAAAGCTATGGAGGTGGGCTTTCCGAAACAAAAAAACACTTGGATATTACTTCTACTTTTTTACTGAAAACTTGCACTATATTGAATTAACGAAACGATTGAGTTGTTAACTCGTTCAATAAGAGTTTATTCCAGCGTTTTTCCCCAAACAACACTGGAGTGATCAAATCGTCTTTATTACATCCGATTGAGTAGCATTTTTACAATAAAAAAGACTGCCTTACTCATAAGACAGTCTTAAAAAATGATTTAATTTTCAAACAGGTGGTTTTAATACCCCTTGATTTTATTTATTGCTTTATCACCTGTTTGGTGTATAGTTTATTACCGATAATCATTTTTACAATGTATACTCCTTTGGGTAATACCTGGGTTTTCCGAGCCAAGAACTGAGGAATGGTACTGGCTTCCCCCTGCATCTCTATCAATCTTTTGCCTTGGGCACCATATACCTCCAGGCGAATAGGCAGGGTAGGCGTAGCGTTGGGCCCAAAATTGATTTTCAATTCTTGACTAAAAGGATTGGGGAAAAACCGGATACTTTGTAAATCTTGCCCTTCTACAAACCTGACACTACTATATTGAAAAGTACCATCCTGATCTATTTGCTTGAGACGGTAATAAGCCGAATGTAAGGCATCGAGATCGGTAAAGCTATATTGTAAGCTTTGCTTACTGTTACCAGCAGCATCACGTACTCCAACATTAGCGAAATCTACCCCATTGGTGCTTTTTTCTATTTCAAACTTCAGGCTGTTTAGCTCCGAGCTGGTTTCCCAATAAAGCAATACCTCTTTGTTGGTTTGCCTTGTCACCTCAAATTTACTCAATGTAACAGGTAGCCCACTAGTAGCGGTATTTACGGTACCAGCGAGTAATTGACTGAAAGAGTCAAAATTGGGAGTAAACGTATTGAAAACCAAAGTACGGGTAGCTGCCGTAGCGGTTGCCGCACTCCCTATATCTGTCCAGTTTTCGGCGCTGCCTGCGTTAGAAGAACGCTTGTAAAGGCGAATGTTGGTAGGGTCGGCTTCGTCTCCCGAAGAAATGACATTGTTATTGGGCAACACCATTGTTACCTGGGTAAGCTCAGTAAAAGTAGCATTGGTGCCATAATTATGAACAATCCAATAAGCACTTGGATGGGTTTTTATATCGCTTGGAATATTGGTAGGTGCGGTCGTGCCATCGATTTGAGTCACCACCAAATCTCCATTGGGATAAGTACCTGTACCAGGAAATTCCAGTTGCAAACTGGTAGTACTAAAATCTTTGACCCCTCCGCTGGTGACATTAATGGTTTGGCTACGTCCTTTACCTATTGGACAATCTGAACTGGTACGAGCTGGGGTATTTTGAGGTTGCCCCTGATTAGCGGCAATTACATCCGTAGCTTCATCTGTTACATTGGTTTCATTGAATTGATAATAAGCCGCAATGCCTGTTTCTGAACCATCCAGAGTAAGGTGCAAGGTCTCTCTGATTTGTGATTCGCTACGGGCTACTGTCCAGCATTTAAGTTCTTCAATTTTTCCGGCAAAGGCATTACTGCCGCTGGCATTGGCCCCAATGTAGCTCGCCGTAGTAGGAGTGGCTGGAGCCGAACTTGATCCCAGGGTTTGGGCAATTCCGTTGATAAATAACCTTAATGTACCCGACTCTCTTACCAAAGCGGCATGGTACCACTGATCGGCATTGATGAGTGTAGTCGTATTGGTAACAGAGGTTCCTCCAATGGTAGGTACTACATAATTGCTCCCATCTAAGAGTAAGCCATACCCATTGGTAGAGGCAGATGCACCATTGTACATGAGCATACGGTTGCCAGAGCCACTGCTACTGCGTTGAAACCAAAATTCAATCGTAAAATTATCAGTCGCAGTTAATATAGGAGTGCTGGTAGACATATATTGGTTGGTACCATTCAAGTCCAGATAATTCCCTTTTTCGGAACTGGGAGAAGCATCAAATATGGAAATATTATCAATGGCCATATCACTTTCAAAATTACCCCCGGTAACCCCTACAAAGCGCAACAATACCTGATTACCGTTGTAAGCATTCAACCCAACCGTTTGGGTGTTCCATACATCCCCTAAGTTAGCACCTGAATTTTCGGTCCAAACCTGGGTCCAATTACTACCATTGTCGGTGCTGGCTTCCAGGGTAAGGGTGCCCATAGTGGTGCCAAACATATGGTAGCTAAACTTGATTTTGGGTAGGGTAGTACTGCTAAAATCTAGGCAAGGACTAATCAGACGCGCTGTGCTATTAAAATTACCAGTAGCTTCGGTATACAAATATACCTGGCCATCGTCAGCTGCACTGGGACCAGTACCTGTGGATACGGTAGCTCCTACATTGGCGGTCCAATCTATGTTATCGGTAGCATCTTGAGTCCAGTCGGCCACCGTAAAAGTTTCAAAGCTTTCGCTATAGGGTAGGCTTTGACAGGTAATAAAAGTGGTGGCCGCAGAATAGGTTCCAGTGCCTCCTGCACAATTGGCCCGAGCCTCAAATTCATAAGTAACACCAGCAGTTAAGCCCGTAATGCCAGTAGAAGTTCCTGCTAACCCCGTTACCTCAGTCCAGGCAGCAGTACCTTGTACTTTGTAGCGTACATCGTAAGTGGTGGCACCCCCTACGGTTCCCCAGTTCAACGTGGCCGAAGTACTGACCAGATTGGTAACCGAGAGACTTGAAGGAATACCACAAGAGGTAGCAGTTACTGTACCACTAAACAGGCCTACTCCATGGGTAGCTACTGCCACTAAATTATCTACACTACGGCCTTCGATCATCACTACGGGTACATTGCCAATGGTAGAAGCCCCTTCCTGAAGCCAAACTGTAGAAGTTCCATTGAGTGTTTCGGTAGAATATAAACCAGTGCTGGCGCCTACCAAATACACCACGCCACCATCGCTATCTCGATGAATTTCGCCCCACTGAATTGATGGACCATTCCCACTACCATCTACATTTTGTTCCAGGTTTCCACTAATGTTGGTCCAGTTAGCCCCCGAATCGGTAGAATAATAGATACTGATGGTTTGATAACTGGAAAAAGTCACCATCACATTTGCCGAATTATTGGGGTCCACCGATACACAACTTACATAGCCACTTGGTAGCCCTTTGCCTGTGTAAATATCTACTGGAGTGGGGTCGCCAGTATTGGCGTTGTCCAAGCGAAATATTTTGCCATTTTCGGTGCCATAATAGAGCACATTGGCGGCGGAGTTTTTGGAAACATCTACTGTGGTAATATCGCTGGAAGCTCCAGTGTTAGAATTGGTCAACTGAGACCAGCCAGTATCATCTCCAGCAGAATTAGAGATATTATTAATGGTAGAAATGCTATTGTGCCGCCAAATGAAACTTCCAGATGGATAATACATAATTTCCTGATCGTTTTTATCCAGTATGAATGGATTCACAAATTGTTGGCCAGTGGCCGAGGCTGGATGAATAAAAGCAAAGCCGGTTGGGCTGGCAATAGGTCCTGAATATCTTCTGATTCTACCATTTTGAGTGCCTGAATAACGAATGGTTTGCCCCGTAATCAAAGCTACATAAGTACCATCTCCACCTCCAAACTCTTCATCCCAGTTGCTGGTAGCTGAGGTAGTGCTTGCCATCCATTTACCGTTGTCTTGAAAGCCAGCAAACAAGCGAGGGTCGTTGGCGGTGCCTTGGTCTATGGCCAAGCCATATGCCTGAGTAGTAAAATACCCATTGTTGAGCAAGCTCCAGACGACAGGAGTATTTCCTGGATTGGTGGTGGTGTTATCAAGCGTTAAACTAATTCCGCCATCGTGCCCACTGAGCATTTTATTCGGATCAGAAGGATAAAATATCAAGGCATGATTGTCGGAGTGGTGGTTATCGTATTGACTCACATTGTTTGCCGGCGAGTATCCTCCTATCCAGGTAGTATTGCCCGTAGAGGCATATCCGTCAGTAGATCGGTAAATATTTAAACTGCCAATAAAAACCGTATTGGGGTCGTTGGGTTTGATTCTCACATATTGGTTGTAAGACCCTTGGCCTAAGTTACCTACAAATCCACCAAAAGCAGGCAGGTTTGCGGTTCGGTCGGTCCAGCTGGTGGCAGCATTGTCGGTATAAAATAATTGATGGTCGTTGGTGCCTGACCCAGGGGTGTGGGCAAAAACATACAGAATGTTTTCGTTGGAGGGTGCAATATCCAGTACAATACGGGCATAAGAAGCCGCCAAAGTAGGAGGGGTCACATCCGACCAGTTAGTTCCTCCATCCGTAGATTTATACACTCCCTTGCTATTACCATTAGAGCCCGAAGTGGCATACATTGTTCCAGTAGCACTCACTTCAAGATCGGTATACAAAGCATTGCCATCTCCATCTAATACTCTGCTAAAGCTAAAGCCTTGATTTTGGGAACGATAAATCCCATTGAAGGCGGCTAAAAGCACATCGCTATTGGTAGGGTTTACCCTTACCCGATAACAGTATTGCAAACCACTGGTAAAAGAGGTGGGATCAGCAATGGTATTGGGAATCAATACCCAGGTAAGTCCACCATCAATTGATTTGAAAATCCCCACTCCACGATAAGGAGCGCCAGTAGCGTTGGCACTATTTCCTACAAATTCCCCCGTAGTATAATACCAAACATTGCGGTTGTTGGGGTCTTGATATACATCTGTCACACTATGGTTTTGAGACGATCCGGTGGTTTGGGTCCAGCTGGTACCACCATCAGTAGAGCGCCACATACCACCCGATACTCCACCAGCCAAAATGATATTTTCGTCATTGAGATCAAGCGCAATGGCTCGGGTACGCCCTCCTACATTGAAGGGACCGCGGCGGTTCCAAGTATAGCTTTCTATAGCTGTATTGCCTTTTTTACCTTTTGATGTTCTTTTGAAGGTAGGGTTAGATAACACATAAGTGAGTTCTTTTTCCCGAATATTTGCGGGTATTTTCCCGGTTTTAGGGTTTTTCAAACGCTTAAATTCATAAGCAGATTTGTCTAGAGGGTTGCCTTCCCGAGTGCGTTCTTGAGCAAAACCTTTATTTGCCAAAAAAATAATTAAGAGGAATAACCAGATGAAAGGCCAATGGTGCATAAATGTATTTCTCATAGTTTGTATAATGATAAGCTTAGACGAAACTTTATAAAGCTGAATGTGAGGTAGTAAGATGTGTAATGTGTGCTAAACTTAAATTTAACAGATTTTTTGAATTAAGCCGACGTTTAGTAGGATTTTTTAGGGGTTATAGGGCTATGGAGGTGGTTTTTAGGGAAAAGTACCATGTCCCTATAAAAGGTAAACTTTGTATAAAAACTTACGCGCGATTTGAGTTGAGCACCCTTCGTAGTACCTTGCCAGTGATTTTAAGAAAACGATTTGTGTTATAAGAGTTTCGAGTGTTTGTTTAATTCATTGTTAGATGGTTTTCTTGCTTTTTGATGCATTGTGCAACAATGTAACAATTAAGCAATGCAACAATTGAAAGAAGCATATACGGAGTAAACTGTGTAACATCAACTAGTAGATACTTATTGGTTAAAAACATTTAAAACAATGGCTCCTATAATTGCCCCCTCTATTTTGGCAGCAGACTTTGCCAATATTCAAAAAGAAGTAGAAATGCTGAATGAAAGCAGTGCAGACTGGATTCACATTGATGTGATGGATGGTGTATTTGTACCTAACATCTCATTTGGAATGCCAGTAATTGCTGCCATTCAGAAGCACGCTAAAAAACCAATGGACGTGCACCTCATGATTGAGAAACCAGAACGATACGTGGCCAAATTTCGAGAGTTGGGAGCCGATACCATCTCAGTACATTATGAAGCTTGTCCTCACCTGCACCGTAACCTACAGCAACTCAAAGATTTAGGCTGTAAAGCAGGAGTAGCCATCAATCCTCATACTTCAGTAGATTTATTGGAAGACACCCTGCAAGACATTGATTTGGTGTGTTTGATGTCGGTAAACCCAGGTTTTGGTGGGCAAAAATTTATCGAGCGCACCTATCAAAAAGTACGTAAACTACGAGCAATGGCCAAGGCCCAAAATACAGAATTATTGATTGAAATTGATGGAGGTGTGAACAGCCAAAATGCTCCTAAGCTTATTGAAGCTGGAGCCGACGTATTGGTAGCTGGTAGCTTTGTATTCCGTTCCGAAGACCCCATAGCGACCATTGCTGGCTTAAAGAGCTAATGAGACAATCATACTACTAGATATGTTAGCTAAAGTTGGCCGTTCGTCATCCAGTTTGTGGGTCTTACCGAAGGGCAATGTCATTAAGTTAAGAACTGTTCTTAAAAAATGAATTTTGAATATAGATCAACGAACTTCGAATAATGAATGAAACAAGCGCCTGAGTTGGCGTCAGTTTCCTTCTTACATCGTTGATCAGCGTTCGTTAATCAACATTTTTCCACTAACTAAACGACATTGTACCTAAGGGAGACCCACAAAAACTACTTGGGCGCGGAAAGTCATTTTATCACCGGATAAGTCAGGTTCCCAGAAGTGGTTCAGCACCTTTGGCCTTACTGAAAGGAGACCAAAGGCAGGAAGTTATGAAAGATTAAGTAATTACCTAGACACAACCCGAGGCAGGGACTCATTGCCTTCGTTTGTGGAAACACAAACGAAAAATGTCTGGTAGTATATTATTTTCTAAAAGACCAATTCAACAACGAATTGGTCTTTTATTTTGGTCAAATTTTAAAACAATCTGGCATCACACGCTGTTCAAAATTGGTAAGTAAAATGAGCAATGTTTATGAGTTTGTCAGTTTCCGCCCACTTGTCAGAAAAAGACGAAATATTGAAGCCAATCATACAGCAGGTGAGCCTGCCTGAATTGGTATCTACCCATCAGGTATTTCACGATTTGATGAGTTGCATCATCGAGCAACAAATACACTATCGAAGCACTAAAAAAACATTTGCCAAACTGCTCCAAAAAGCTGAAATAGACCTGCTTACAACTGATAACTTTTCGGTATTGGAAGAGAAAGGTCTGCAAGGTGTGAAGCTTTCGGAGCGTAAATACGAGACCATGGTACAAGTACTGGAGTTTTTTCAGCAAAATACCCCCAATTGGCAAAGTATGACTGATGATGAGGTACGCAAAACCTTAGGCAGTATCAAGGGAGTAGGTAAGTGGACTATTGATATGATTTTGTTATATACCCTCGAGCGGAAGGATGTTTTTCCAGTAGACGATTATCACTTAAAGCAATTGATGGTAAAGCTATATAAGCTTGATCCCAAGACCAAGCTAGCCGCCAATATGAAGGCTGTTGCCGCACATTGGGAGCCCCATCGCTCTTACGGAGTGAAGTATTTGTTGGCATTCAAAGAATACGAAAAAACACAAGCAAAACTAAAGTAAATCACCTCTAAAAAGTAGCCCATGAAACAATCTGGATCGGCTGATTTAACCCTGATGGGAGGACACATTCCCAGCTGGCTTTTTGAACGAATGACCCAACTAAGCCGCGCGGTAGTAGAAGCCATTTTGGTAGAATATGGCAAAAAAGCCTTTTTAAGTAAAATGGCAGACCCGTTTTGGTTTCAAAGCTTTGGAGCTGTCATTGGGATGGACTGGAATTCTTCGGGCGTAACTACGGCTGTGATGCGAGCCTTGCGCAAATCGTTGAATCCGCATTCCAAGGAGTTGGGTATTTACATTTGTGGCGGCAAGGGCAAACATTCGCTCAAAACCCCACAAGAATTGATACAAGTAGGAGACAAAACCGGGCTAGATGGAAACTACCTGGCTGAGTGTAGTAAACTGAGCGCCAAGGTGGACAACACCGCAGTACAGGATGGGTTTCAGCTGTATATTCATAACTTTGTTGTGAGCGACGAAGGTGATTGGACAGTGGTGCAGCAAGGTATGAAGACCGAGGACAAAAGTGCTCGGCGTTATCATTGGCATTCAGGAGCATTGGCTTCTTTTGTAGAAGAACCCCACAGTGCTATTTGTGGCGAAAACCAAGGCCATATTTTGAACTTGGTAGACAAACAGGCCCGTTCTACCAAGGAGGGAATTTTGAACATTTTGAAAGAAAACCCCGACAAAATTCTCAAAGAAACCCAGAAAATGGTGTTACCGGGCTATTGCGATATCAAACCCCAAGATGTAAACTTCAAACGACTGGGCAGTGTATTGTGGTTGGCACAAGAAGCCCAAACCAACGATTTCAAAGATTTATTGCTTTTGAAAGGTTTGGGGCCTCGTACTTTGCAATCGCTCACCCTGGTAAGCGAGGTGATCCACGGCACGCCTTCCCGATTTAGCGACCCAGCGCGTTTTTCGTTTGCCCACGGAGGCAAAAGCGCCCGCCCTTTTCCGGTGCCTACCCGCGTATACGACGAAACGATTGATACACTGAGAACTGCAGTTGAAAAGGCTAAAATGGGCAACTCAGACAAGCAAAAAGCCATTGGCAAACTGACCTCCATAGCCCAAAAAGCCGAAGAAAACTTTGTACCCCCAGAAAAAAGCCAGGAAAAAGCGCATTTGGAAAAATTGATGGAAAAAGAAAAGCGTGATTCCTGGAAATACGGTGGCCGCACGATTGATGGCTATGAAAAACCTCCCCAAGATGAGAAGAATCATCCTGGAAAAGGAGGACAATTGGGGTTATTTGATTAGAAAAAATATAACCCCCTCAATTACTTTTCTCTGTCCGTTGTGGGTGAATCACACTGGCGCTCATTTGCACTGAGTGTCTATTTTAGGAGCGTTTCTTAACGCGGTCAAAAAGATGAGTTTTTCCAACTTGGGATTTGTGAATCTAAAAACCGCAATACAATTGCACCGATGCATCGGTATCTAAGGACTTGTATAAATGCGCACCAGAAAAAGGTTGGGGTTTTAGCGTAGCGTCACCAATAACCCACTGCTAGCGTACGCTTCCTTGCGTTTGTTGGCATAGCAATGATTATAAAAAAAGAAAGCATTGCCCAATTCAATAAGTAATGTCTTCGTGCTGAATTTACTTGGTTGAAACGTAGTAGAGATGCTTGTGTAAGTCAAAGCCTCAATTTATCTTCCAAAAAAATAGTCTCATTTTCCCGCGCTGTAGTGCTTTTGTAGTGCTGCTGTCAAGCCTTTGTAGGGTATCTATTTTCGTTTTAAAGGCCTCTTCCTATCTAATTTTGCCCACAACCTGATTCGTCAGGATTGACCTTTTTTTAACAATTAAATCAAGACAAATTACATGAAAAATCTAAGTGTATTGATCAGGCATTGCATCATACTTTGTGGGTTATTGGTAATATTCGCAAATACCCAGCAAGAAGTATTTGGCCAAGCCTCTGAGTTTATTACCATCTGGCAAACTGATAATGAAGGGACATCAAACAACAAACAAATTACGATTCCAGGGTATGGAACTAACTATACCATTGCTTGGAGAAACTTACAGACTGGAGATACTGGAACACTCATCGGTAATTACAACACATTAGTTACCCTGCCAGAAGCAGGAACCTACGAAGTGAAGATCAGTGGGGGGACGTTTAATCGGGTTCTGTTTTTAGGTTCAGACGACCCCAAGAAATTAATTTCCATTGAAAATTGGGGAAACATTCCTTGGTCGACGATGATTAGTGCGTTTGCAGGATGTAGTAATATGACCTACAATGCTACGGTGGCTCCTAACTTAAGCAATGTAACGAGTCTAAGATTTATGTTTCATGACTGTACCAGTTTCAATGGGGCAATTAATAATTGGAATACCAGCAATATTACCGATATGTCTAACATGTTTTATGGTGCCAGCCAATTCAATCGTCCCCTCAATCACTGGAACACTGGCGAGGTAACCAACATGACGCATATGTTTCACGGGGCAAGTAAGTTTAACCAACCTATTGGCTCTTGGAATACCGAGAAGGTAACCAATATGTCTTATATGTTTCAAGAAGCTGTAGAGTTTAACCAGGCTATAGGTACCTGGAATACTAATAACGTGACCAATATGGCCTATATGTTTTACAAAGCCGCTAAGTTTAATCGCAATATTGAGGCTTGGAATACTGGTGAGGTAACCAATATGAAGGGGATGTTTCGCCAGGATAGTCTTTTTAATCAATCTATCCAACTCTGGAATACCCATAAGGTGACCAATATGTCAAGTATGTTTTATGGAGCGGTTGAATTTAATCGTGACATCAACTCTTGGAATACTGGTGAGGTAACCAACATGGCGGCTATGTTTCAAGGAGCTCGTAAGTTCAACAAATCGCTGAGTAATTGGAATACGGCAAAGGTGACGAACATGGTATTTATATTTAAAGGTGCCGTTACTTTCAATCAGTCTATTGAGTGGAACACAAGCTCAGTAACTATTATGCAAGGAATGTTTGAAGGTGCAAGTTCATTTAACCATTCACTTGGTGAGATCAACATTTCTCAAGTAACTGATATGCGATATATGCTGAATAATTGTGGAATGGATTTGCTGAATTATAATCAGACTTTGGTTGACTGGGCAACGCAAAATGTACAAAATAATGTGACCTTGGGTGGGTTGGGTAGAAGGTATTGTGAAGGAAACACAGGACGTGCTCATTTACAAAATAACCATTTCTGGAACTTTGTTAGTGATTTGCCCATTACTTGTAATCCAGAAATCAATGTTCAACATAATGGAGCCAGCATAGCTTCAGGAGCCACCTTTGATATGGGAACCATAGAGGTGGGAAGTGTCTCAGCAAATTATCGCTTTCGTATTGAGAATTTAGGAAACGTTGATTTGATCTTATCTGACAATCCCCCAGTACAATTACAAGGAGCGAATATCAACGACTTCGTGCTAGTTCAAAACCAGGTGACTTCGCCCATTGCCCCAGGAAGCGGGAAAGTTTTTGACCTTAAATTTAGCCCTACTCAGACGGGTACTCGTGAAGCCTCTTTGGTGATTTATAACAATGATAATAACGAAAACCCCTATATCATTCATTTGACAGGGCAAGGACAAGCAATTCCTGAGATCAAGATTTATCAAAACAATACTTTTATTCCCTCAGGGGGGAGTTATGACATGGGTATGCTTGATCTCAACAGTTCTTCTGACGTGGTTGATTTTGATATTCGTAATACTGGATCGGGCGATTTGATTTTGGACGGTAAGCCAGGGAATTTGATTCAGATCAGTGGACATACCCAGGATTTTACTGTGATTCAAAACCAAGTTACTTCGCCCGTTGCGCCTCAGACCAGTCAATCATTCAGCGTTCGTTTTCACCCTACTACAGTGGGTGCTCGATCTATCACTTTGCTGATGAATCACAATGCGTCGGGAAGCACTTACACTATTACTATTAGTGGTACGGGTATATCGGTGCCCGATATTCATGTGGTTTATCCTTTGAGTGGTACCGATGTACCCTCAGGTAGTACTTTTGACTTGGTGACCAACCAGCAAGCAGAGTTTTTGATTAATAATTTAGGGAGTGCAGGACTTATACTGGGTGATGCGCTCGAGAAACCAACCACAGCCATCACCATTACCGGGCCTGATGCCAAAGATTTTAAATTAGTGAATTTTTCTTATGTATTTGGGGGAGGCCAGAAGGTAGCTATCTTTACGGTTCATTTTACAGGAGTTGGTGTAGGTACCCGCAATGCCACGGTTTCTATCCAAAGCAATGATCCAGACGAAAACCCCTACCTCATTCACCTTAGAGGAAATAGTTCGTTTTCTTTGGTAGCAGTAGAAAAAAAGAAGGCTCAAATGCAAGTTGTGCCAAATCCTACCACCGATCAGCTCACTTTAAAATCTGCAAGTTGGCGAGGACAAACTGTGCAAATCAACATTCAAGATGCACAAGGACGTCCTGTAGCAACTCATACCATCAAACAGGCGCCAGACATAATTAATTGCAATGTGGCCAAATATAAAAACGGGTGGTATATACTGATAGTGAGGTTTAATACACAACGTCTGGAATACAGGTTTCTGAAGAGGTGATCATCGGGTGATTTAACAAAAAATTTTCAAGCGAAGCATAAGTTTCAGCTTCGCTTCTTTGCTTAATATATCCAACTAAAAGTTGCTTTTTTAATCGTTGGTAGATGCTTTTATCAATAAGCGTGGGCAAAATATATCGATTCAAAATCTCAAAAGGTTTATTTTCCATTTTCATCCGTTGAAGGTGTTTAAGCGCATCGCCACCAACAACTATTGGTAGCGCCTGCGTCCTCTTAGGTGTTGATATAAATTATAAAAAAGAAAAACCTTGCCGCCTTCAAGGAGCAAGGCTTTCTTATTAAATTTACTTCGTTGAAACACAAGCAATACACTTGCGTCAGCTCCAAAAAGTTCATAATGATTTCCTCAATTACTTTTCCTGCGAAAGCACCAATACTTCTATTTCACGTTCTTGCTTTTTGTAATTCAAGCCTAATTTATTCATCGCTTCTTTGAATGAAGTAGGATTTTCCGGATCAAAAGAAAATTGTAGATCGTAAGTACCTTTGAGTCCAGTTTCGTCTACCACTGGTAAACCAAAAAGACCGAACTTCTCCAGGTAGTTTCTAAAATTTTCTAAAGTAGCCCCTGTGCCGTTAAAACTATCCCCTCTTGCTGAAAAAAGCTCTTTTTTCTCCGCTTTTTTAACCTTGATGCCTCCTGGCTGTTGAGAAATGACCACTACAGTTTTCTTTCTTTTTTCAATACGCGCCTTGATGGGTAAACTGGCCGTGAGCTGTTTCTGAGCACTTTTGTAAGCAGCATCAAGGTCTTGGGCAATCACATCCATACAATAACGGTTTTTTGGGTTTTTCCAGGCTACCAGCGCTTCATCAAATTCTAGTATTACCCGAACATTTGCCATTTTGTAAGCAATACGATAAAGTCCAGGAATATTCAGGTTATAAGCCGTCAATCTGCGGTTTTTGAAAGGACCTTTGTTATACCTTTTAGAAAAAGTGGGCAAACCTTTCATGAAGGGTTGCAATACAAAGGAAGATTGAGTTTTAGGATCAGCCTTGAAATAATCTTCCTTAAAGTTGAAGGTGAAATTATCCTTTTTAAGGGGCAAATCAATGACTTTTCCATCCAGCACTTGTTGTACAACTTTTTTAGTAATGTTTTTTGGGGAAGTAATAGCCACGACTTTGCCCTGGGTATTGATCAGTACTGCATGAGGAATCACTTTATAATCAAAAATAGATTGTAAACCATCATTGGCTCTAGCAAATGTAAACTGATGGGAGGTGTTTTTGATAAAACGTTCCAGTCGGGTTTTCTTTTCACTGCTAATAGCTATTACTCGAAACTTGTCTTTGCTAAATGCATTTTGTAGTTCATCCAGGTGAGTCATACCACCAATGCAGGGCGAACACCAGGTCGCCCAAAAATCCAATAAAAGTACCCTCCCTTGCATTGCTTGAAGGTTTAATGATTGGGTAGTAGAGATTCCTAATACTTCTACTTGAGCACTGGGAACCTGACCACCAACACCTACTGTTTGGGCAAAAACACAAATGGTGGTACATATACTTAACACGAGACTTAATAAATACTTTTTCATGTTTATAGGGTTTTTGATTTGCCTGCAAAGTAGAATTTACCTCAACACGCGATAGTTAATGCTGCCCTAAGAAGTGTAAATGTTTGTTAATGGGGTTCTCATGAGGAAGTATTTTGGGTAATTTTGAAGTATGACCCATCGAATGAAACTGGTAATTGGACTCATTACCTTGTCTTTATTAAGTGTATTTGTATTACAGGCTTACTATGGATGGCAAGTGTACCAGCAACACACGATAGAATTGCGCAAGGAAGTGAATACAAGTATAAAATCTGCCTTAAAAACCGCCCACTCGCATCGAATTGAACAAGTGAATGAGTTTTTTAAACAAGTGATTCGGAATCCCAAAAAGGCTAAAGTAGAATTGAGGACAACTGAGGAGGGACCTAAAATCTTTTTTGTTGATCCTAAAACAGGTTACAATCGAATATCACTTCGTTACAAGCATCGAGCAGATTCTTCGACGGAGTCGGTGGAAGACATCACGCAGCGAATGATAGATTATAACCAATCTTTGCTGGAAAAAGGAAGTATTTTTTATTGGACTGAAGAAATAGGTAAACAACTAAAGGAGCGTAATGATAAGAGTCATATCTCGATGCCATTGCTAACCCGAGAAATGCGTAAGCAATTGACGGCTCATGGAATTGAACGTGAATTTTCGTTTCTTTTATTGAATGATAGCACCAAATCAGCGGTTATCCCTACCCGCAATACACTTATCTCAGACACTTTATCAGCCAAATTGAAAAATCATACCAAAATAGCAGTGACTATTGTCAATCCTCACTATGAGTTATTGCGGCGTTCGGGATCGGTACTGTTATTTACAATGCTGGTGCTACTGCTGATTGCCACTAGTTTTGTAATATTGATGCGCTTACTCAACCAGCAAAAAAAACTTTCTAAACTCAAAGACGATTTTATAGACAATGTAACCCACGAGCTGATTACCCCCATTGCAACGCTAAAACTGGCCCTAGAGACTTTACGAAAAGACCCTTCGATTCCCCAGCCCAATAAGTATTTAAAGCTGTCGGAACAGCAAACTCAACGCATGGCGGAGGTCGTAGATCATATTATCCAAACCTCTTTTGTGGACGAAACCCAACCTGGGCTGGCGCTGGAAGATGTCTGGATAGAAGATATATTGGCAGAAGTGGTAGAATACCATCAAGTAACTACCCAAAAGCCCCTAGAGGTTATTTTTCATCCTATCACTCATCATAAGGCATGGAGCGATCGTCAGCATTTGGCCAATGTGTTTCACAATGTGATTGGCAATGCTATTAAATATAGCCCGGACCATGAGGCACTGGTGAAAATTGAAATAGAAGCAAAACAAAATGATTTAATTATCCTAATATCTGACAATGGACCTGGTATTGCTGCTTCTGAAAAAGAACGCATATTTGAGAAGTTTCATCGGGTAAATACCACAGATACCCACGAGGTCAAAGGACTTGGCATTGGCTTGTATTATACCCGTGGTATTTTGCAGCAGCTCAAAGGCGATATTCAATTGGTTCGTAGTTCTTTGCGAGGCAGCACTTTTGAAATCACTCTTCCCATTACCCAAGAATCATAATTGTATGAAACAAAAAGCCAAAATACTATTTGTAGAAGACGAACTGGCCCTGGCCATGCTTGTAAAAGATAACTTGGAACAAAACGGCTATGAGGTACGACATTGCGAAAATGGAGAAGTGGCTTTGAAAAATTTTGGCGACTGGGAACCCGATTTGGTTTTGTTGGATGTAATGATGCCCAAAATCAATGGATTTGAAGTAGCTAAGGTGATTCGTAACAAAAATAGGGATATTCCTATTTTGTTTCTGACGGCTAAGATCAAAGCGTCAGATGTGGTGCAGGGGTTCAAATCGGGAGGGAATGATTATCTCCGCAAACCGTTTGCCATGGACGAACTCCTCATTCGGATGCAAGCCCTCTTAAGCATCGACCGCTTGGTAGATGCCCCCGAAGCAGATAACCACCACATTTTTGAACTAGGCAAATACCGCTTCGACAGCAAACGCCTGACCATTCAACCACACAATGGAGAAACGAAAAAACTCACTTTGCGAGAAGCAGAATTACTGAAGTTGTTATGTCAAAATCAAAATAAAATCCTGACCAAAACCAGCATCTTGATGCACGTTTGGGGCGACGATTCTTTTTTTAATTCCCGCAGTATGGATGTGTTTATTTCTCGTCTCAGAAAATACCTCAAAGATGATCCCTCCATTAGCCTCCTCAATAAGCGCGGGGTAGGATATAAGTTGGTGACCGATGGGTGAATTATCAGCGTTACTTGCGAGTGTTTAGATTTACCGCAGGCAAAATGTATTGATTCAAAATCTCAAAAGGCTTATTTTCCATTTCAGGAAACAGGTTGTAGTTCCCCCCCGTAAAGGTAACAGTCATATTTACTTCGGGGATAATAATGAGAAACTGCCCGCCATTGCCCCAAGCTTCTATAGTTTTCATTTTTTTGCCGCCTACCTTTCTTTCCAACAACCGCCACAAGTAACCATAGTCACTGTTTTTGGGCCAGCTACCCTTTATGTGTGGCATAATAGCCGTCTCGATCCATTTGGCGGGGATCACTTGCTGATGATTCCAACGACCCTTATTCAATACCAATTGGCCAAATTTTGCCAAATCGATGGGGCGTAGAAAAAAATCACCCGCCAGATAGGCGCGAGCCATAGGAGAGGTGCGCATTTGAAATTTGTCAATTTGCAGGGGCTGTAAAATTTGTTCATACAAAAAAAGTGGGACATAACCCGATTGCGACTTTTGAATCACCCCTGACAGCAGATTCATTCCTCCCGAAGAGTATTGATATTTTTGCCCAGGTTCATGTTCCAGAGGAAGGTTTAGCTTATATTTTACCCAATCTGGGTTTTTGCGTTGCATATCGTCTTCACTTTCCAGTTTTAGTCCAGTACTCATAGTCAAGGCGTGGTGAAGGGTTATTTTTTGCTTAGACTTTTCTGGAATCTTGTATTGAGGGTAGTAATCAAGCAAGGGGTTATCTACCCTCAGAGTGGAATCCTTCGCTATAGTTTTGCCCACCAACAGCGAGGCAATTGATTTGAAGGCCGAGCGAATGTCGTGGAGGTATTCGCGGTGGTATCCGTGAAAATATTCCTCAAATACCAGTTTATTGTTTTTGGTAACAATAACACTGTGAATATGGTCATATTTTCCACTGTTCATGACCTTCATAAGTTCTAGCATCGTAGGCGAGATGCCTACTTCTTCAAGCGAAGCCGTTTGCCAAGCTGTATCGGGTACTTTGGGTACTTGATAAGTGTAGGCTTGCTTCGGAATGCGTGGTCGGTAGCCCAGTGTTTCGTCAGGTCTTAGCTTCTTTAAGGTGATGGCTCGTTTTCCACCAGGGTTTTTATAAGTCAATATCAGTAAGTTTTGGGCGGGTATATGCTTAGCAGAAATGCCAAATCGCTTGTTGGAAATACTAAATCTAATGTTGTTGCCCTCAATGAATGTAGAATCTATTGTAAAGTGTAACCGCCGGTTTTCTTTATTGCTTTGGATGCGGGTCTGCAAACGCCCCAAGTTATCCTCATAAAACGCTAAATACACTTGATAGTCGGTGTCGATAATTTCAGGTTTTACAATTTTAGCTACCCATTGGTTATCGCGTTGCCGAAAATCCAGGCTTTGTACCCATAAATTGTTAGTAATCAAGCCTAATAAGGAACTTTTACCCTTGGCCAAAGTAGCATCAAATCTCAATCCTCCCTTGCCTTTAAAACCAAAGTGCTTATTCTTCTGAACCAGAGGGTAAGAGGCTGCCTTGCCATTTTTGTATAACAAAGCTTCTTGTGGCGAGGACTTAGGCCTTAAGATGAGTGAATCGTAGGGGGATTGGGTTTGAAACAATAAGCCCGACCATACACCAAACAATGGATTTGTTGGCAAAGAAGTACTTTCTTCATTGGTAGGTTTGGTTTGGGTACAAGAAATAAATACCGATAGGATAATTAACTTGATGGTAGTTGCTAAGTTCATGGTCAGGTTTAATGCTAAAAATGACTGAGGGTTTTCTACATAGTCAAAGCCTTACCTGCAAGGGTTGCAGGTATTTCAGCATTTTTATGAGTAGAGAGGATTGCCCAATAAACCTGAACGGCTTGTTCTTTTTTTCTAAGCTTCATTTAAATCAAAACAACCTAAAAGTAATCAAAGGTAGAGGGACTGCTAGTAAAAATGCTTCTGCTACTCCTCTCATAATATTGGATGGGGTAGTTTTTGGTGGTAATCTGGATACTACAAAGTAGGCCAAATAAGCAATATAGTATTTGGTGCTTGTGATCGCACCAAATACTTTAAACCAACACAACCTCTCATTTTCTGAGGCTGTCGATTGTGTCCCAGGAACAACGTATAAATACAGTCGTGGTAATGCTTATTGATGGATTACTTTTTTGATAATAACCTCCCCATTGGTCACGTATTTTACCAGATATATGCCCTTGGGTTTATTTGTTAAATCTATGGCTATTTTTTCTCCAGGTTTTACATTTTTTTTCAACACTGTTGTTCCCAGCAAGCTATAGACTTCTACTAATTGACTGTTTGCTTTTTGCGCATTAGGTTTCAGAGGCAAGGCTATTACAAAACTACTCTTGGTAGGGTTGGGGTAGAGTTGTAAGTGGTTAATCCCTATATCTGCTGAACGAGCATTGAGCAACGTTTCGGCCTTAGTTGACGCATTTGCACAAGGAACGATTCGTAAAACGACTCGACTTCCTCCCTTTGCCCGAAACTCAGAAAGCACTATTTTCTTACCTGCCTGGTAAGTCACTTTTCCACCTTTAAACACCACATTGCTTACTTTAAGCGTCTTACTGGCTTGTTCAACCTTGTTTTCTTGAGTCAATACATTTTGCCCAATCACCAAGTCTTCCACGC